>NZ_JBFPJH010000075.1:0-14056 GCF_040838255.1 Bacillus sp. C30
GTTGAAATAAGAGACAGCGATGACGATAACTCCGAATAAAAGAGGAAAGGCAATAATTTTAGGGAAAGCTTGTAATAGAGAGAGGATATACAAGAAAAAAGAAACAATAACACATAGAAAGATAAGAAAAATATGAGATTTTTTCATAAGGAAACCTCCTAAATTGCTTTTTTTATAGCTTATTCAAGAATGAAAACGTTTAGAATGTGACAAAAATGTGAAATTCGACAAAAGGGGTTGTCATCTGACGTCGAATATTGTAATATAATAAGCGTGAACGAATTCACATACAAACATATACCCCTTTGTTTGAACGTGAAAATTTCTCCCATCCCCTTTAATATTTTTATAAGCCGTAAAGAAAAAGACCTGGTCTTTACACCAGGTCTTTTTCTTTTGCTATCCATTTCCAATAACGCTCGCACTTCACTTCAATCATTTGTACTTTTCGTTTTAGTTGTAATTTTTTTAGTTCACGCTCTATTTCTTGCTGAGGGCAGTCATATATAAATGAGATTTCCTTTGAAGAAATAAATTGTGTTGCTTCTAGTAATACTTCTAAAGGAGGTAATGGTTCTGGCTCAATTTCGCATTTTACCAGTTCTTTTAATAGCTGTACGTATACATCATAGGAATAAATCCCTGTGATTTTAATACCTTCCTCATCTGAATTTGCATGAAAAAATAGGAGGGAAGGTATTTCTGTAATATGCATCTCATTTGTGAATTTTAGGTCGCATTGGAAAGCTTTTTTTGCGCTAACTGAGTGTAGGTCTTTTTTAAATTCCTCTACATCAATGCCACTATCTTTAGCACATGTAAGCAATAATTCACAGTCAGGGTTTGATACATTTTCAAGAAAAATGTATTCTTGGAGTTTTCGCAAAAACTTCGAACCTGCTTTTCGGCCTTGCAACTCCGCCGCCTTAATTGCCATCGAAACTAAATACGGTGTTGACGACGCCTCTTGCATATGTACTTTTCCATCACATGAAAAACCTTGTAAACTAGTTGTCTTTTCCCACACAAATCGAATATTAGCAGGTTTATTCCATTTGTGTGAGGAAGCGTTTGCCCCGTCCACTTTTCCTGTTACTATATGACGAATAGAGAAGTATTTCCCATACTCAAGCCATAGTTTAATAATAAATGGCTCGATATCCCAGCAATCTTTACAAAGTGGATCAATAAATAAATATGCTTCTACAGATTTATGCTCGCATGTGGAAGGAGAAGGCATATTTATATGCTTTGCTTCCTGCTTATCCATTACACTTCACCTGTTTCATTTGGAGTATTGACCATATGTTGAGCAGTTAATGCTAAACGTTCAAAAACAAACTCTCTTATATGACCGTGCACTCCTGTATCATCCATTGCTTGCTCCATACATGACAGCCAAGCTTCTGCGCGTTTTGGAGTAATCTCAAACGGAAGATGGCGTGCTCTTAGCATAGGATGCCCATGTTCTTCAGTGTATAAATTAGGACCACCTAAATATTGTGTTAAAAATTGTTTCTGCTTCCTAGCAGTTTCTGTTAAATCATCCGGGAAGATCGGAGATAAGTCAGGGTGTTCACTGACATAGGAATAAAATGTATCCACTAATGTTGCAATGCATTGTTCACCGCCGATTGCTTCAAATGGTGTCATCGGTTGCTTGCTCATCCTTTATAAACCCCTTTTTCCATGAAATGTATATCTATTGTAGCAATGGAATGTTATGAAGAGCAACTAAACAGCCTTCATAACATTCTTTGCTTATTCTATATGTTGCTAATAAATCTTTTGCTTTTCAAAAAGGTGAAATGTAGCCGTAAGTACAGCTCTTCTTCACTGATGGAAATTTTACTTTAGCGCTCTTCGTTTTGTTTGGCAAGGAAAAAGCGCTTTACTTTGTTGTTTGTATGACGAACTGGTACGTTATGTTGCTTTAATAACCTTATAAATGCTGCTTTACCGGTCTTTTCATCTTGCACTTCGTATTCAATTTCATAATCATCGTGATTGTAATAGAAACTATGATCAAAGACAAGCGTTCCGCCTTCAAATAATATTTCAGCTCTTTCTGTTGTTAAACTACCCATATAAGTTAAAGAGGAAACGGGAATTTGTAATTTGTGTAGCTGATCCATTACAGTTCCTTGAATGATTGTGTTTGTTTCCATCATAAGTTGTGCTTCTTTTTCTGTTACAGACTGATGAGTTTCTAATAAACCAATTTCAGCAGGTTGTTTTAATGTTAATGTATAAGTTCCATCTTTATGACGAATACGAAGTGCAGAGCCCGTATCTTTTAAAGAGAAGTGAGGCGTTTCAAAGTAGTGATTTACTTGTTTTGTAAATGCTTCAATAGAAAAAGATTTGCATAATGTTTGGAATTCTTCCTCTGTAACCATATTTTTAAATTCAATTTCAATTTCTTGTGTCATTGTATGCGCTCCTTTTGAAAAATAATTGTTTCCACATTATCGCTTTTTCGCAAATTTGGTTCAATGTTTTATTTGTTTGCGTCCATGTTATGATACAATAATACTGTTAAGTAAGACAGGAAGTTGAGATGGAGGAGTTCGAGTATGCAAAATAAAATTCAAGTTAAGAGCGTAGAAACGAGAGAGAATGCGCTTATTTTTTGTGCGGAAAATACTGAAATAGAGGTAAAGGAGTTAAGTGCGCGTAATCACGTACTTGTAGACTCAGACAATTTATCATTTTTATATATCTTAGAAAATGAATCATCTTTCATTTATGTAAGTATTCCGCATACATGCTGGGAAGCAATGCATGAAGCGATGAATAAAGATACAGCGATGTTTATTCGCGTGAATGATGTTGAAATAGAATTAGAAGGATTAAAAGAAGAAGTAGAATATTTAGTTGAAAATATTGAAGGTAATGCAAATTACGGAGAAGAACTAGTAACTGCTGTAGAAAAAGTGTTTCTATAAGCAAATGGATTGATTTTGGTGGTGGTTGAAATGAATCGTAATTGGGAAGAATTTTTAGCACCGTATCACCAAGCGGTGGCGGAGCTGAAAGTGAAACTAAAAGGAATGCGTACTCAATTTGCAATGTTAACGGAGCATTCTCCAATTGAGTTTGTAACAGGAAGGGTAAAGTCGGTTGCAAGTATTATTGATAAAGCGGAGAAGAGAAATGTACCGCTAGACCGAATTAGAGAAGATATGCAGGACATCGCGGGCCTTCGAATGATGTGTCAATTCGTAGATGAGATTAAGCCTGTTGTAGAATATCTTCGAAAACGAAATGATTTTGACATTGTAGAAGAACGTGATTATGTAACGCAAAAGAAAGATAGCGGCTATCGCTCTTACCACGTTGTCATTAGTTATCCTGTTCAAACGATACAGGGGGAGAAAAAAGTGTTAGTTGAAATTCAAATTCGCACGTTAGCAATGAATTTTTGGGCAACGATTGAGCATTCTTTAAATTACAAATATAGTGGACGTTTTCCTGAAGATATTAAAATACGCTTACAACGTGCAGCGGAAGCGGCGTTTTTATTAGATGAAGAAATGTCTTCCATTCGTCTTGAAATTCAAGAAGCGCAAAAGGTCTTTTCACGAAAGCAGGAAACGAAAGATTCTGAATCATAAACTAAAGGGTGTTGGGCGATGAAATTTACAATTATGTCAAAGGGAGATCAATCATCAGATACACTAGCAAGTACGATGAAAGAATACTTGTTAGATTTTGGGTTTACAATGGATGAAAAGGAACCTGATATTGTAATTTCTGTTGGGGGAGATGGAACGCTTTTATATGCATTCCATCGTTACTATAATCGATTAGATGAAACCGCATTTGTTGGTGTACATACAGGGCATTTAGGTTTCTATGCAGATTGGTTACCGACGGAAGTAGAGAAGTTGGTGATTGCAATCGCTAAAACACCGTTCCAAGTGGTTGAATATCCACTTTTAGAAGTGATTATTCGCTATGTGAATGGTAGTAAAGAGTCGCAGTATTTGGCGATGAATGAAGCGACTGTAAAAAGTGCAGAAGGTACATTAGTAACAGAAGTGGAAATACGCGGAGAGTATTTCGAAACGTTTCGCGGAGATGGTCTTTGTATTTCTACTCCTTCAGGAAGTACCGCGTATAATAAGGCGCTTGGCGGAGCAATTATTCACCCTTCTATTGAAGCGATTCAAATTGCAGAAATGGCATCTATCAACAATCGTGTATTTCGTACGGTAGGTTCGCCGCTCGTACTGCCGAAGCATCATACATGCGTTTTAAAGCCGGCTGTAGGAATGAACATGCAAATTACCGTGGATCATTTGACGATGGTTCATCAAGATGTGAAATCAATTCAGTATCGCGTTGCAAACGAGAAAGTACGATTTGTTCGTTTCCGTCCGTTCCCATTCTGGAAACGTGTTCGTGACTCGTTTGTTGCAGATAAATAGAGAGGGTTTATATATTTGAACAGATTTACATTGAAATGGGATATAGGGCTGGCTGAAGAGGGAACTTTAGTTAGAGAATTTTTGAAAACAAAAGGGATTTCGAAAGCTGCTTTAACGGATATAAAGTTCCGCGGGGGAGCAATTGAAGTAAACGGTCAACACACAAGTGTTCGTCACAAGTTACAAGCTGGTGAAGAGTTACAAATCTTTTTTCCAGTGGAGGAAAGAAGTGAAGGGATGGAAGTGGAAGAGATCCCTTTATGTATCGTATATGAAGATGATGCGGTTCTTGTTATAAATAAAGAAGCAAATATGTCGACGATTCCGTCTAGGGAGCACCCGTCAGGAAGTATTGCAAACGCTCTTTTATATCATTATGATAAACAAAATCTTGCAAGTACGGTGCACATTGTGACGAGGTTAGACCGTGATACTTCAGGGCTTATGTTAATTGCGAAAAATAGATTCGTTCACCACCTTTTATCGAAGCAGCATCAACAAAAAGGGGTGAAACGAACGTATGAGGCAATCGTTCATGGGACTATTTTAGAAGAAGTAGGAACGATTGACGCGCCAATCGGACGAAAAGCGGATAGTATTATCGAGCGAACTGTCTGTGAAGATGGTCAAAGAGCTGTTACTCATTTTAGAGTGATGGAGAGTTCTTCCGATAAGACGCATGTAGCGCTTGAGCTCGAGACGGGAAGAACACATCAAATTCGTGTACATATGGCATATATAGGACATCCGCTACTTGGGGATGATCTATACGGTGGCCGAAGAGATGTGATAAAACGTCAAGCGCTGCATAGTACATCTTTGACGTTTTATCATCCTATTTTAGAAAAGGGAATGACTTTTACCGTAAGTATCCCAGAGGATATGCAATACGCTTTACATAACAATTAAAAGGGAACAAAATTCTTATCATAAAAAGAATTTTGTTCCCTTTTTTTAGCGAAATAATATTAAAATTTGATTTTCACCAGTACGTTTTATAACGAAAAAGCCACTTTCAGCTTTTGTGGCAATGCCGTCATCATTTGGACGACAATATCCGTGTGTTTCGCAAGTGCCGTCATCACGTACTAACATTTGTCCAATTAATCCGACAGGAAGCCACTCAGTACGTTCTCTTCTTGATATATACTTACAAGCTGGATCCCATTCTGTATTTAAAAGAGGTCGTATTTCTTGCGTATCCGTACGCGTATATTGACGTTTTCCGAAGCTGTCTGTTTCATAGCGTTTTTGCCAACTTAAAGCACCGCTATTTCCTATGAGAGCAGGAGTAGCGCTGGATATGCCTAATATGAATGTATCATTTGAAGTAGCTTTTCGAATTTTTTCTTCGCTACTAAATGTAATGAAATAGCCGATATCAATAGGGCTATGATCTGCTGCCTCAAACATTTGTGCAAAATCAGTACCACCTGCATTGTAAGAAGCACCATCGATATACATTTCTCCGTTATGGGCAAGCCATTTGGCACCTATATTATAATCAGTGTCATTTGTCCCATTTGCGATAAACCAGGAATAAGCTTCTTCTGCTGTACCAAATTTCCCCATAATATGGCTGCCTGCAAAATTAGCTGTTGATGTATGATTTCCTTCCGCATGAGATGAGAATCCGTTAGCGATAGTTGCGGTTCCTTCTGCATGTGCTGCTTCGCCCAAAGCAATTGCATGTTTTCCTTCTGCATGAGAATAAGAGCCGCCTGCTGTCGTTTCACTTCCTTCGCTATGCGAACTATGTCCAGTTGCCTTTGTTTTTGTCCCTTCTGCATGAGAAAAGGGACCCGTTGCATGTGTAAGAAGCCCTTCTGCATGTGAAGCGATTCCATCAGCTTTAGAGTGAAGTCCTTCTTTATATGCGTGACGAGCTCCTTTGTTATTTTCTTTTTTTATAGGTGTAGGTACAGGAGCCTGAATAGGGGCGGATCTTTCTATTTGTACATCGTTGCCCGAGATTAATGCTTCTTTTATTTTTTTTACTTGATTTATAATAGTAGCTGGAATTTCTGGTTGTACTTTTTCCTTGATTGCTGCAGGAATGTTTTCTTCTATATTTTCTTGTATCTTTTCCGAATTAAGCACAGGTTCATCATTATTAGAAGCGAGCTTCTTTTTTTGTTTTGCTTTTATTTTCCTGCTATCTATAATTCGCCTCATAACAGCATTTTCTAAAGAGATATATTTTTCTCTCGGTTTGCTTTTTTTTGATGACTCTTGTTCTTCTATTTCTTCTATAGCTGCAGCTCGAATACTGCACCAGTTGTTAATTCCATACATGGGATGGTATAAAGGGTGGAATTTTCTTTTTTGTTTAGAAGATTTTTTCTTCATTCCGTCACCTCCTGCGACAGTATATGCCGTGCAATTAAAAAAAGATACACTTTATTGCATCTTTTTTTAATTGCTTTATCTAGTTTTAGTGTGGAATATGTCTAGAAAACACCATGATCCTCTGCAAATCGTGAATTGTATTAAGTAGAGGTATTTATCCCGATTGGTGCGGGCTAATAATCAGTGGGGGATGAACAAAACCCCCACTGATTAAAGTTTCACTTTATGAAATTGGGCGGAACTTTTCAGGGACAAAAGGTAGGGAAGAAGGGACAGAAACGGTCTCCAACTCAGGGTAACGTAGTCCAGTTAGTTTACCACCAAATACAGCACCAGTATCAATATTGACTGTATGATTCACAAAGCGAGGTTCATTGACAGGTGTATGTCCATAAACAATCCATGTTTCACCCTTATACTCTTTCGCCCAATCTCGGCGGACAGGTGAGCCGTCAGGGTGTTTTTCGCCTGTAATATCACCATATAATACAAAGGTTTGTACTTTTTTATCTTGTCTTCCTATGTAATCTTGCCGAATACCAGCGTGACAGACGGTTAATTTTTTTTCATCCAGTATGTGATATAGCGGTGATTGTTCGTAAAGAGTAATGAATTTTTCTTTTATTATTTGTTGCTTATTAGAAGGCAATGCTTCATA
Organism: Bacillus sp. C30; assembly: GCF_040838255.1. Lineage (NCBI taxonomy): Bacteria > Bacillati > Bacillota > Bacilli > Caryophanales > Bacillaceae > Bacillus > Bacillus sp. C30. The sequence continues at coordinate 7,441 of NZ_JBFPJH010000075.1, forward strand.
TTCTGCAACAGTTGTTTCGAGCCCATGAGCGATTGTAACATTACGTCCAAGGAAGAAACGATACAGTTTATTACAGTGATTCCCTGGAGCATAATAAGCATCTTTTCTATTTATTACGAGCTCCCATACAATTTCAATCATCCGTAATGAATGAGGACCTCGGTCTGTAATATCACCAACGAATGCAAGCCTTCGTTTTGCGTTATGAATTGGGATACCACTATCCCAGCTATACCCTAGTTTCGTTGTTAAATCTTGAAACTCTTGGAAGCATCCGTGAATATCACCTATAATGTCATATTTCATATTTAAACCTCCAGCTTATTTTTTCATTAGTATATCTAAAATGGACATAGAAAAAAACCATACCGTTTTTCGATATGGTTCATTTAAACATAAAGATTTTAGTTCTTGAGCGTACGTTTAAAATAAATCCAATAGCAACCATATATGTGAGCAGTGAACTCCCGCCGTAGCTCATAAGCGGTAACGTTATTCCTGTAATAGGGAGTAAACCAATTGTCATCCCAATATTTTGGAATACTTGGAACGTAAACATTCCAATTGTACCAGCACAAATATAACTACCGAAAGGTTCATTGCTTTCTAAAGCGATATGGATCATTCGGTAAATGAGTAAGAAAAAAAATGAAATAATAACACTTGCTCCTAAAAAGCCGAATTGTTCAGCGATATTTGTAAAAATAAAATCTGTATGTGGCTCTGGAAAATATACTTGTCTATTTTCCCATCCTTTTCCTTGCATCTCTCCTGATCCAGTAGCTAAAAATGCTTGTCTTAATTGGTATCCTTGTGCGTCATATTCATAAGGTGCAAGCCAACCATAGAAGCGATTTAATTGATATTCTTTTAGAATGTGCTCTTTAAAGAACTCTGTATGCGTGAAATAAATATATGTTAAGGTAGAGCCTATGGCGAAAATACCGGAGGTTAATCCGAGGATAAAGCGCCAACGTATACCAGAAACTAAAACCATTGTTGCAAGCATCGCTGAAATGACCATTGTGTTTCCTAAATCAGGTTCTTTTGCGATTAGAAGTAGTGGAGGTAAACTAGCTGCAAATATTTTTAAAAGTAAAATGAAATCTTCACGAGTTGTCCGAAAAAGGTATTTTTCATTATGATTCGCTATAATTCGTCCAACGACGATAATCAAAAATAATTTCATAATTTCAGAAGGCTGAAAGTTTCCGATGCCTGGAAGTCTGTACCACGCGGTAGCCCCTTTAATTGTAACGGCGCCAGGAACTTGAAGTTCTAGGCCAATTAGAAGTATGAGTGCAAAGCTATATAAATACCAAGCAATTTGTTTATAGCGATCGAAATCAATAACCATAATAACACCAATGGCGATAAATCCAATGGCATACCATTGGATTTGTTTTAATACAAAATTTACGTTTTGTAAAAATGGTGGTAAAGAAGCTTGTGCACTTGCGATAGCAAAGCAGCTAACAATCCCAATGGCAAATAAAATGAATATTAATATGTAGTCTATTTGATATTGAGTGTTCGGATCTTTCACTGTATGAATTCCTTTCTACTGCTCTCTATATTAGTGGGTTTTAGTTGGTGCATCACATAGTTTAAAAAGAATGTATGAACTATACGCATTATTCACGTAAAGCTCACACATTTTATTTTCGCAGAATAGACTAATGATGTAGCTCTTTTATAATTATGTCCAAACAATGGGAAAGACGTACATGTGCATCTGGAATGAGGTTTGGTAGCTGGCTATAATATTCTAAGGAATTTTTACACCATTTATAAGCGCTAATTAGACCTAGTCTATAATCTGTATTATCTTGTAAAAATCCGTATTCTTTTGAAGTTATAACGAGTTGCGTAAAATCCTCAGATCCTTCAAGGAGCTTGCTGTGTATTTGTTGCCCAGTATGGTAGCGAAATTGGCTTAAAGGTTCGGATATGTATACTGCGTCTCCTTTAGAAAGTAAGGAAATCCATGATGCCATATCGACACTACAAGAATAGTGCCTTCCTTTTAGCGTGCCGAAAGGTTCAGTGAGTAACTGTTTTCTAAACAGAATAGTTGTAGGCTCACCGATAATGTTATGTCCACCTTTTAACATCCAGTCGCCTAAAAATATTCCGTTTAATTGAATGTCTTCGCTATATAATCTTTGTGTTGGATGAGCATCTCCAATTAAATTCCCGTGATCATCAATACGTACTCGATAAGAAGTTATAAGAGCGAGATTTTTATTTGTGTCTTGCTCAAAATAAGCCATCATTTTTTGTATTTTATGATTATAAAACACATCATCGTCCATTAAAAAATTTATATACTCCCCATTAGATTTCTCTAAGAGCATAAGATCGTTATGAAATTGTCCTAAAGTAGTGGTATTTCGAATGTATGTTATGTTTTTATAATTAGGTAAATACTGTTCATTTATTAAGATTTCTGTTTCATCATTTGTACTATCGTCTCCTATAATAATTTCAATGTTTGGATAAGTTTGTGCTAATGCACTTTCTAGAGCAATTTTGAAATAATGTGGTCGATTATAAGTGGGAATAAGGATGGAAACGAGAGGTGACTTTTTTTTATTATTCATACGAAACTACCTTTCAGAAGCTTTTTTTGTAAGAACGATATCTTGATAACTTGTATACTCATTTCTGCCGCACCATAAACCATAATGCGGTTTATTAATTACCTCTAAGCCATGTTTATTTAATAAGGTGCGGATATCTTCTTCAGGATAGGCAACTGCGAAATTAGGAATATCTTTATTCACAACATAACAATTTTCAATTTGATGATAAAAACCTAATGTACTTAGCCCAGAATTTAAGTAATAGGATGATTCAGGGTTAATGAGAAAGAAGGTAATAAAACATCTCCCATCTTTTTTTAGAACACGTACAATCTCAGATACGTAATGTTCTAATTCTTTCGGAAGGAGATGGGTAAATACAGAAGTTAAAAAAATAAAATCGAATGAATCGTCTTCATATGGAAATTTGTATTGAGAAGCATCTTCTTTTCCTTCTGGGTTGTAGAATTGATTATATATATCAACGTGTTCAAAATGGAAATTGCTACGGGCAGTTGAAATATTATTTTTGCACCATGTAATGCCATCTTTAAATAAATCAAATCCATAATAAGCTCCATCATCACCTAGGTAATTCATTAATGGAACCGCCATTCGACCGACACCACAACCTACATCTAACACTGTTTCATTGGATTTTAAACTGCCAATTTGAATAAAATGCTTTATGAATTCTTTTCCAACCTTTTGAAAGTCGCCACCTACATATTGGACGAGTTCGGGAGGTGGGATTAATGCGATTTTTTTTTCAAGCTCGCTCATAATTTCACTCCTTCCTTGTAGTAAATAGGGAACCAACATTTTTAATATGCAGCTAACATTTTATAGTGGGAGGGGAAACGATATTAGAACTGTTGCGATATGTAAAAAGCTCCCTAGAACAACTGGAAATAGTAATGGGAGCTTTTGTTTTTATTTATCATGCTATTGGCGAAGGCTAATAATTAGTGTGAGATGGAGAAACCCTAACTGAATAAAGTTTCGCCCTATTCTTTTCGCCAATAAACCCCGAATACATCAATTTTAGTAATAGGAGCTTTTAAGTTTCTTTGATTTCTAAAGTCTGTCACAGCCTCAGCGCATGGTGGTAGTCCGTAATCATCGATAATTATATAGCCGCCCTTAGAAACTTTATCGTATAAGTTTACGAGACCATCCATCGTTGATTCATACATATCACCGTCAAGGCGAGCAATCGCAATTTTTTCTATCGGTGCTGAGGGTAAAGTATCTTTAAACCAACCTTTTAAAAACTTTACCTGGTCATTTAATAAATCGTATTTTCTAAAGTTTTCTTGTACTTGTTCTAAAGAAACACGTAAATAATCAAAGCTGTGTAAGTAATCGCCGAAATCTCTCGGGTATTGTTCTATATTTGGTGTTGGGAGGCCCTCAAATGAATCGGCAACCCATACATTGCGATCAGTAATGTTGTTTGCTTGTAAAAAACCATTCATAAAAATGCACGATCCCCCGCGCCACACACCTGTTTCAATAAAATCACCTTCTATATTTTCACGGACAACTGTTTCTAATGCTTCATGTAATTGATTCATGCGTTCCCGGCCGATCATACTGTGTGCTGCTCTTGGCCAATCCATTCCGTCTTGACGTTCGCTTTTTAAAACGTTAGGTTTAATAATTTTTAAATTATGATTTTCTGCATATTGTTTAATAAATAAAGGTAGTGGAACTGTAACGGGTTCGTATGGAAGTTCCTTAGATATATGTAACGAAGCAGGTAAATATGGCTCATACTCTAGCCATATTTCAAACAAAATTGTTTTCTTTAACAACTCGAGGTAAAGCTGGACAGCAGATTTATTTTCCATATAGATGCCTCCTGCGAAATGTCATACAACAATATGATTATGTAGGTAGTGAAGGTTTCATGATTGAATTCATAATTGAAAAAGCAGTAAAACTAATATCAGTTTTACTGCTAAGTAAAAAATTAAGCAATTTTTTCAATAATAATTGATGCACTAGTACCAAGAGCTAGCGATAAGCCAAGTCCTGTAACAACTGCTTCAACCATTGATGGAGTTATTGTAATTTGTGTAATCGCTTGGATAACGAGAGGTGCTCCAAGTGAGATTAAACTTGTTCCGGCACCTGGTACATTGACACCGTTAACTTGAATTGCAAGGCTACCTAATACACTTACTAATGCAGTATATGCGATAACAGTAATTTTGTAGAATCCAGTTTCACTTATGATGAAAGTATCGGCATCTAATTGAGAAATTGCTGTACCAAACTGAGATCCAACAGTATTAAATGGTACTGGCTCATTAATTCCAAGAGCTACGCTAATTGTAGCAGAGTTAAATGCGTACAATCCTGCTGGAAGTCCTAATCCAGATGGCCCAGTAGGTCCAGTAGGTCCAGTCGCACCAGTGGCACCAGTGTCTCCAGTAGGCCCAGTAGGTCCAGTTGCGCCAGTGTCTCCAGTAGGCCCAGTAGGTCCAGTCGCGCCAGTTGTACCAGTGTCTCCAGTAGGCCCAGTAGGCCCAGTCGGTCCAGTAGGCCCAGTAGGCCCAGTAGGTCCAGTAGGCCCAGTAGGCCCAGTAGGCCCAGTAGGCCCAGTAGGTACGGTAGGTCCAGTAGGTCCAGTAGGCCCAGTAGGCCCAGTAGGCCCGGTTGGAAGTGTAAACGGTGGTATTGGTGGTAAAGTTGGACCTACAAGATTAGGATCAAATGCACTAGCTGATAAGAATTCATCAGGATTTAAGCCATCTGAATAATTATTATTTGACATAAATTCACCTCCATAAAGCTTTCATTATATAGTAGATGCAAAATCGCAAGAAAATGACACGGACATTTGAATTATTAAAAAGAAATCTTAAATAGCTTGAACAAGTTAAAAAAATGGAAAGTTTATTGTATGTATAACATATGATTGAGTTGGAAGAGGGTGATTATGTTGAACAAGCAAGGAATTACAATTAGTCTATGTATGATTGTTCGCGATGAGGAAAATACAATAGATCGATGTTTGGACGCGGTAGAAAAAATTGTTGATGAAATTATTGTAGTTGATACAGGATCCACTGATCGAACGAAGGAAATTGTAGCAAAATACACTTCTAACATACACGATTTTCCGTGGGTTGATGATTTTGCGGCAGCTAGAAATTTTGCGTTTTCAAAAGCAACGCAAGAATATATATTATGGTTAGATGCTGATGATGTGTTATTAGAGGAAGCTCAAGAATCACTGAAAACATTAAAACGAGAGTTAGATGGTAAAGTTGACGCTGTTTCTATGCCTTATTATCTTGTAATGGATTCTAATGGGAAACCTTTATATTGCACAAGAAGATACCGACTTGTAAAGCGTGAAAAACAATTTCAATGGTTTGGAAAGGTACATGAGTATTTAGCTGTTTCTGGTGAGATTTACAATAGTAATGTCGCTATTACACATAAAAAGGAAAAAGAAGTAACGAATCGTAATTTAAAAATTTTTCAAAATGCTGTAGCAGCTGGAGAAGAATTAAGCTCGAGAGATTTATTTTATTACGGTAATGAATCTATGGATAATCAAAAATATGACGATGCGGTTCTTCTGTATGAAACATTTCTTAATCAAGAGGAAGGATGGCATGAAGAGAAAATTTATGCATGTGGTAAGTTAGGGGATTGTTATGCGAAGTTAGGAGACTGGGAGAAGGCAGTTGAATCTTGTACGAAGTCGTTTCGTTATGGTATTCCTAGAGGAGAGAATTGTACAAGAATAGGATATATATATATGGAACAACAAAAGTATAATGAAGCGATATTTTGGTTTAAGCTAGCAACTGAAGTGCCGCTAGCAGAGGATAGTCCTTTTCACAGTCCGGCTAGTTATACGTGGATTCCATATTTACAAATGTGTATTTGTTATAGCAGATTAGGAGATCAAGATAAAGCTTATTATTATAATGAATTGGCAGCTTCTTATGTTCCGAATAATGCTGCGATTGAATATAACCGTAAATATTTTAGAGGCGTCTATGATAAAC
>NZ_JBFPJH010000076.1:0-13960 GCF_040838255.1 Bacillus sp. C30
AAATGATAGTGTTCGTCTAAAAGAGGAGGAGCAGTATGCAGCATGCGAAACAAATCGCGGAACATGCAACAATACAAAGCTTTTTAAATTGTTATTTAAGAGAAACAGGAAGTGGAGAATGGATTACGGAGGATAAAAGGATAGAAAATATTTTCTGCCATTCATTTCAAAGAGACGCTATCCCCACTTATTTATGCTGTCGGTTATCGGCACAAAACGTTACTTTGTATGGGGAAGTTATATATAAATCGTCAACGGACCGTCATCTATTTGGAGAACAATTTTATTACCAAATTGGCGAAAATAAAAATGTTATTAAAGCAGATTATATTACGGTTATTATGTTTTTAATAAAGGAAATGTCTATTAACTATGGAGAAGGTACGAATCCTGATGAACTTATGCTTCGAGTTATCTGTAGTTGTCAAAATATTGAGAAGTTTATACAAGGAAGGGAGCAGGATACAGCTGAATTATATGGTTTCCATACGACTTTTATAGAGGCGGAGCAATCTTTATTATTTGGACATTTAACTCATCCTACACCAAAGAGTAGACAAGGTATATTGGATTGGAAAAGTTCAATGTATTCTCCTGAATTAAAAGGGGAGTGCCAACTTCACTATTTTAGGGCACATAAAAGTATAGTAAGTGAAAAGTCATTGTTAAAAGATTCTACAACGGCGATGATAAAAAAGGAATTAAAGAACGATGAAAAGGTAGGTCAAGAATTTATTGAAGAGTACTGTCAAGAAGATGAATATTCATTAATTCCAATCCATCCGCTACAAGCAGAATGGCTATTACATCAATCTTATGTGCAAAATTGGATGAATCAAGGTGTACTTGAATATATTGGTCCAGTAGGTAAGTGTTATATGGCGACATCATCACTTAGAACGCTATATCATCCTCATTCGAAGTATATGTTCAAGTTTTCATTCCCTGTAAAGGTCACGAATTCAATGCGTATTAATAAATTGAAGGAACTTGAGAGTGGACTTGAAGGTAAGGAAATACTGAATACTAAAATTGGAGAGGTGCTAGAAAAGTTTCCAGGATTTGATTTTATATGTGATCCGGCCTTTATTACTTTAAAATACGGGGCACAAGAGTCTGGATTTGAAGTGATTATTCGAGAAAACACATTTTATAGTGAAAATGAAAATGATGCAACGCTTATCGCTGGATTAGTACAAGATGCAATTCCGGGTGAAAGAACTCGTTTAGCAAATATTATCCATCGCTTAGCAGATTTAGAAGGTAGAAGCTGTGAAGAAGTAAGTTTAGAGTGGTTTAGACGATATATGAATATCTCTTTAAAGCCGATGGTATGGATGTATTTACGTTATGGCGTTGCATTAGAAGCGCATCAACAAAATAGTGTTGTTCAATTGAAAGATGGTTATCCAGTTAAGTTTTACTTCCGTGATAATCAAGGTTTTTATTTCTGCAATTCAATGAAGTCAGTGCTAGATAATGAACTAGCGGGTATTGGCGAACGTACTGGGAATTTATATGACGATTACATTGTAGATGAAAGATTTCGTTACTATTTAATTTTTAATCATATGTTTGGACTAATTAACGGTTTTGGTACAGCAGGATTAATAAAGGAGGAAATTCTTCTTTCGGAATTAAGGTCTGTACTTGAAGCGTTCCTTCCATATAACCGCGAACCTTCTACATTTTTAAGTGAATTGTTGGAAGAAAATAAATTGGCATGTAAAGCAAATTTGCTAACGAGATTTTTCGATGTTGATGAACTGACAAATCCTTTAGAGCAAGCAATTTATGTACAAGTAGATAATCCACTCGTTAGAGAAGTGGCTGTTCGTTCATAAGTAGTGCTAAAATTTCACGTAATACAAATAATGGAATTTGATATTCCGTATTATAGCGGAGGGATTTATGAAAGAAGAAGTTTATCACATAAAAATATTGAAGGCACTCCAATCAAAAGAGTACATTTCAGTAAGAAGAAGAGTATTCCGGCAATTAGTAGAATCGTTAATTTATGAAGAAATCATTACGCCGATTCGTATACAAAAGGGAGAGCAAATACTTTTTATTATACAAGGTCTTGATGAAAAGGATCAAAATGTAATGTACCAATGCTATGGGCAAGAACGTATGACATTTGGGCGTATTTGTTTACATGACTCATTAATAATGAGAGTTCAAGATGAGGAAGAAGAAATACAATCAGTTTCACAATTTTTACAGGAGATTTTTCGGATTGTTCAAGTGGATCGAACGAAATTGGATTCTTTTATTCAAGAATTAGAACAAACAATCTTCAAAGATACGATTGCACAATATGAGAGAAGTTGTGAAGAAGACTATCTTGCGAAATCTTATGATGAGCTTGAAAGTCATTTAATAGATGGACACCCGTATCATCCTAGTTATAAAGCACGCATCGGGTTTCAATATCGTGATAATTTTCAATATGGATTTGAATTTATGCAATCAATGAAAATTATATGGATTGCAGTTCATGAGAAATATACGACTGTAGGATATGAAAGTGAAGAGAGTTATAACTGTACCTTTAAAGAAGAAATTGGTGAAAAGAAAATCGAAGAGTATATGGATCGTATTCGAACAATGGACTGTGATTCGAAGAAGTACATGTTTATACCTGTTCATCCTTGGCAGTGGGAGAACTTTATTATTCCGAATTATACTGACCATATACAGGATAAATATATTATTTATTTAGGGAAATCAGAAGATGATTATTGCGCGCAGCAGTCGATGCGGACATTAAGAAATGTTACGAATCGAGAGAAACCATATGTAAAGTTATCAATGAATTTACTCAATACTTCAACTATCCGTACATTAAAACCACATTCGGTTGTGAGTGCACCTGCTATATCGAATTGGTTAAAAGATATAGTAAATCATGACCCTTATTTAAGGGATGAATCGCGTTTAATTTTGTTAAATGAATTTTCGAGTGTTACGTACGATGCGAATAAAAAAGCTACGTATGGCTCATTAGGATGTATTTGGCGCGAAAGCGTTCACAAATATTTAGATAAGAAAGAAGAGGCAATCCCATTTAACGGTTTATATGCCAAGGGAAAAAATGGGACACCAACTATTGATTTGTGGTTAAAGAGATATGGAGTAGAAAGCTGGTTACAATTGCTTATTCAAAAAGCAATTATCCCAGTTGTACACCTCGTTGTAGAGCATGGAGTCGCATTAGAATCACATGGGCAAAACATGATTTTAGTTCATGAAGAGGGAATACCAGTCCGTATTGCACTAAAAGATTTTCATGAAGGACTGGAGTTTTATCGTCCATTTTTGAAAGAACTCGAAAAATGTCCTGACTTTACTAAAATGCATAAAACATATGCGAATGGTCAAATGAATGATTTCTTTGAAATGGACCGTATTGAATGTTTACAAGAAATGGTTTTAGATGCGCTTTTCCTATTCAATCTAGGTGAACTGGCTTTCGTGCTGGCAGATGAGTATCAGTTGAAAGAGGAACAATTTTGGATCATTCTTGTTGAAGAAATAGAAGATCATTTTGAAAGATTTTCGCATTTGAAAGAACGTTTTGAAGCATTACAATTATATGCACCTACATTTCATGCAGAGCAATTAACGAAGCGTCGTTTATATATGGATGTGGAATCGCTTGTTCATGAAGTTCCAAATCCATTGTATAGAGCAAAGCAACTTACAATACAAAAATCAGTTGTTACAGGGGGGAAATCATGCTAATCGTTAATAAACAAGAATTTAGCAAATATGATTTTGAATTGAGATTACAAGGTTACGAGAGAGTGGAACAATTTCAAGAAGCAGAAGGAAATAGATTTGCACTTTGTCTGAAAGATCCATTCGATATTATTACGCTTGTGTTTTTCCTAAAAGAAAAAAGAGCATCTGTACTACTTATTCATGAAGATACGCCAAAGGATACAGCTATTGAAATGGCAAAGCGCGCAAAGTGTACTGCACTTTTATACGGAGAAAGTAACGACTTTACAAAATTAGAAGTTCCAAATCTATTACAAGAAGAATCGTCTTTATTGCAGTATAGTTCAGGTACAACAGGAGAGCCAAAACTGATTCGTAGAGCATGGACGGAAATTGAAACAGAAATTGCTGCTTACAATGAAGCTTTAAAATGTGAAGAAGACGAAGTGCCAATTGTAATGGCTCCAGTTTCACATTCATACGGATTAATTTGTGGCACGTTATCAGCAATTACGAGAGGTAGTAAGCCTATAATCATTACAAATAAAAACCCTAAATTCGCGTTAAATATAGTTCGTAATACCGAAAAACATATCATATACGCAGTACCACTTATGTTACATATTATGGGGAGTTTTCCACAAGGGACTTTTCAGTTTCATAAAATTATGACATCAGGATCACCTTTGCCAGAAACGCTATTTTATAAGTTAAAGGGCATGACGAAATACATGATGCAGCAGTACGGCTGTTCTGAAGCTGGTTGCATTAGTATATGTCATGCTATGGAAACACATTTGGATTTAGGAAAACCACTTCCTCATGTAAGTATTAACATAGGTTCAAATGAAGATGAACCTGAAGAAATCGTAGTGAAAATTGCTGAAAAGGAGATTTATACAAAAGATTTAGGTTATAGATCTGAGCAAGGCATTCATTTCATGGGGCGAATAGATGATGTTATTAATGTGTCCGGTCTAAAGGTATTTCCTATAGAAGTGGAAGAAACGATGCTTCGATTAGAAGGTATTCAGGAGGCGATTGTATACCGGGGCAAGCATCCTGTGATGGGAGAAATAGTAAAAGCGAAAGTAGTCTCTCGTATTGAACCAGTACAAATACGAGAATGGTGCATACAGCATTTACCGTCTTATAAAGTGCCACATGAAATTGAAAATGTAGCAGAGATTCCGAAAAATAAAACAGGGAAAGTAAGTCGGAAGTTATTAGAGATGGGAGAGATAACAACATGAGTCGTGAAATGTTAAAAGAAGCAGTTTTAAGTATTATGAGAGAAAAAATGGAACTGAAAAATGTAACGCATTTAGAAGAAACGATGCGTTTAAATCAAGATTTATATATAGATTCGGTAATGATGTTACAGCTTATAGTATACATAGAAATGGATTTAAAGCTATGCGTTCCAGAGGATGAGATAGACCCAAAGGCGTTTCTTACTGTAGGATCTTTGCTTGACTTTATGGAAGAGTTACAGCCGTTACACGAAATAAATGTGAATAACTAACCTTTTAGGAAAGTGGATGAGAGTATGACTTCAATTAAAGTTCACTGTTTAGTGAGTTGTTTTTGTGAAATTATAAAAAGGCGTAGCGATATAGATTTCCGTCCATTTTATTTCGGATTATGGGATGGAGATTTTGATATAACAGAAGGCGGGATTATTTCTTATCATTCCGAAAACATTAATCATGATAACTACTTACTTTGGTATGAAAAATTGTATGGCATTAAAGTGAACGAATGGTACGATCATTCAAAAGATAAAAGTAGCAATGTAGAAACATTTTTAGAATTAGTAGAAAATAAGCCAGAAAATCGTTACGTAATTGTAATGGTTGATATGTCTTTATTGCCTGAGAGAGAAAATAAGTTTCATCAAAAACCGTTTCCGCATTACTTAATGATATCGAAGACAGAGAAAGAAGATGAATGGTTCATGCTTGATCCTGATTTTCGCTGGGAAGGGAATATGGAAAGAGAAAAAGTGCTCCATTCTGTTAAAGACAACCCATTTGGTGGAGGCTATTTCATTGATATAGAAGGAATTCAGGAGCCAACACAAGAGATGGTAGAAAGTTATTTCATGGAAACATTCAAAAAAGATGATAATGAACTAACAATGGAATTAAAAAAATTAATAATAAAAATGGTAAATGAAGAGGATGGGTATTCACTTTCCGGGCTCGTAACGGCAGTAAAGCAAATACCTGTATTGGCAATACGTAAATATAGCTATGAACATGCCTTTGCATACTTCCGTGAAACTTTACAATATTCGGAGCAAGAATTTGATTATTGGTGTGATCGAGTGGAAGACATTGTACAAGGATTTACAAATGTACAGTACCGTGCTATTAAAATGGCAATGACAAATAATAAAGATATGTTATTACCAATTGTTGAGAAACTTGATGAAATGAATACAATTGAACTGCAAATTAAGGATGAACTAGAGAAACAGTTTCTGTTATGGAAAGAAATGATAACAAATCAGTCTTTCTTAACTAATACAAGTTCATTGAATTTAAGATAAGGGAGTTCAAACCAATGAAATATTCGCTATGTACAATTTCATTTCGCCATCAACTAATTTCATTTACTGATATTGTTCAATTTGCATACGAAAACGGTTTTGAAGGAATTGAGTTGTGGGGGACCCATGCACAAAATTTATATATGCAAGAGCGTGAAACGACAGAACGAGAAATAGATTATTTAAAGGATAAAAATTTAGAAGTTACGATGATAAGTGATTACTTGGACATATCATTATTAGCGGATTTTCAAAAAACGATGGAAAAATGTGAACAGCTGGTAACACTAGCTAATTGGTTTAATACAAATAAAATTCGTACGTTTGCCGGGCAAAAAGGTAGTGAGGATTTCTCGGAACAAGAGAGAAAAGAGTATGTGGAGCGAATTCGCATGATTTGTGATCTATTTGCTCCGCATAATATGTATATACTATTAGAAACACATCCAAATACGTTAACGGATACTTTGCCGTCTACTTTGAAATTGTTAGAAGAAGTAAATCATCCATATTTAAAAATAAACCTTGATTTTCTTCATATATGGGAGTCTGGTGCAGACCCTGTAGATAGTTTTCATCGATTAAAGCCGTGGATACAACATTACCATTTTAAGAATATATCATCAGCGGAGTATTTACACGTGTTTGAACCAAATAATGTATATGCCGCTGCTGGAAGTCGTATAGGAATGGTTCCATTATTTGAAGGTATTGTAAACTATGATGAAATCATCCGGGAAGTGAGAGATACTGATCATTTTGCTTCGCTTGAATGGTTTGGGCATAATGCGAAAGATATATTGAAAGAAGAAATGAAAGCATTAACGAATAGAAAATTAGAAGTAGTAAGTTCATAAGGTGAAATGATGAAAGAGTCTCGTTTAGGAGACTCTTTTTTTATTTTATCAATAACCAAAAATTACCATGTATTTAATTTCGGATTTGATACAGTTTAATATATATAAGGAGGTGATCGGTAATGGCTAGAAATCGTAACGCTAATCAATTAGCATCACATGGAGCACAAGCAGCTCTAGATCAAATGAAATATGAAATTGCACAAGAGTTTGGTGTACAGCTTGGAGCTGATACTTCTTCACGTGCAAACGGTTCTGTAGGCGGTGAAATTACAAAACGCCTTGTAGCAATGGCAGAACAACAGCTTGGTGGCGGATATACTCGCTAAATGTAGAAGGTTATAGGAGAAAGGAAGGATTCTTCCTTTCTTTTTTATTTTCAATTAATTGGTATGGATATATTGTGAACAGGATTCAAAGAATAGGAGTAATGCTATATTTTACCCAATTTCTTTTGTTGTAAATGGAAAGTAGTAAAGATGAAATAGCCCTGGTGGAATGTAAACATAATTTCCAGCAGGGCTATTATATGGTAAGAAATATATGATGAAAGGTTCCGAAATCAACATGTTAAAAAAAGAAAACTGTTGTTTAATTGCACTTGCATCAGTTCCACTTGTTATGACGCTAGGTAATTCAATGCTTATTCCAATCCTGCCAACCATTGAAAAGAAATTACATATTTCATCTTTCCAAGTATCCATGATAATTACAATTTATTCTATCATTGCAATTATACTTATACCGATTGCTGGTTATTTATCAGATAGATGGGGACGAAAGATGGTAATGGTTCCAAGTTTATTAATTGCAGCTATTGGAGGAGCGATAACGGGATGGGTATCATGGAAAGTTGATAACCCTTATGTTTGGATTCTTATCGGAAGAGCAATTCAAGGGATAGGTGCTGCTGGTGCTATGCCAGTTGTCATACCATGTGTCGGTGATTTATACAAAGATGAAAAACAGGTTAGTGCAGGTTTAGGAATCATTGAGACGTCAAATACATTTGGAAAAGTATTGAGTCCCATATTAGGATCAGCTCTTGCAGCTATTGTATGGTTCTTACCATTTTGGGCGATTCCAGTTTTATGTGTAATATCGATTGTTTTACTACTGGTACTAGTAAAGGCGAAGAAACAAGAAGAAGAAGTCCCACCACTTAAAGAATTTATTCAATCTATTATCTCTACGTTTCGAAAAAAGGGAAGATGGTTAATTGCCATTTTTATACTAGGTGCAATTATTATGCTTATTTTATTCGGAATACTTTTTTATCTGTCAACTATACTGGAGTCGAAGTACGATATTCATGGTATATGGAAAGGGTGTGTACTCGCTATTCCTTTACTTGTACTATCACTTAGCTCATATATGGCTGGTAAAAAAATTGGAGATAAACAAGATATTATGAAAAAGTGTATCTATATTGGATTTTTACTGGCTGCTGCATCTGTCTTCTTACCTTTATTTCTAAAAGGAATCTATTTGCTACTTCTTTGTCTCGTTATTATGGGGGGAGGAATTGGTATGGCGTTACCATGTCTAGATGCTCTTATTACACAAGGGATTGAAAAAGAGCAGAGGGGGACAGTTACGTCATTTTATAGTTCAATGCGATTTATCGGTGTAGCAGCTGGACCACCCCTGTATTCTTTTTTTATGAAAGGGGCAGACCATGAAGTGTTTTATTTAACAAGCATCTTCGCTGCTATTGGTGCTGTCATAGCAATTATTTGGATTAAACCAGCAAAAGATGAAATGATGTTAAAACAGAAACCGGAACCAACTTCATAATGCGAAAGAGAATTGCATGCCAATTACATAACATGCAATTCTCTTTAATTAGTTAGGAAAAACAACTTGTTTTAACATATAAAGTGCGACTCCCCATATGAGTAGCCCTGAAATTTTATTTAATACTATAATCGTTTTTCCTGTTGAGTCAAATCCTTTTAGAAATTTTCCAGCAAAAGCTAAACTAATAAACCAGATCCAAGAAACTATAATTGTTGCAAAAGTGAAAGCCCATTTCTCACTTCCTATGTACTGTATAGAGTTTGTTCCGATTACACCAATTGTGTCTAAAATTGCGTGTGGATTTAGTAATGAAACTGATGCGGCGAAAATAATTTGATTTTTTAAAGGCATGCTTTTTTCTTGTTTTACATCATTTGAAGAATCGCTTCTCCAAATAACCCAGCCCATATACATAAGAAAGAAAAATCCAATCATATACAAGGTGGTTGTTAACCAAGAGAAAGTTAAGAGGACAAGGGAGACACCTTGTACAGCAATTAATATTAATAATGTATCACATATAGATGCAGTCAAGACTACAGGAGCAGCTCGCCAAATATTTGGTTGACTAGCGCCTTGGTTAAAGACGAAAACATTTTGGACACCTAATGGAATGATAAGACCAAATGCAAGGATGATACCGTGAATAATTGCTTCACTCATCAGATTACCTCCTACTTAATTTGATTAATTATGATAGTCTATATTGTATAGAAGAAATGAAAATTTGTATCCATCCATATGGTTGGATAGGTTACCAACCATAAAATATGTGAGGTGATATAATGGAAAGGCTCGTTTGGAAACCTAATATGTCTTCATCTATTCCTTTGTATAAACAAATAGAATCTTATATAAAAGAGAGAATTGTTAATGGGGAATGGACAATTGGAACTAAATTACCTTCACAAAGAGCTTTGGCGCATGCGTTTGAAGTGAACCGAAGTACAATTGTAATGGCTTTCGATGAGTTAATAGCAAAAGGGTATATTGAGGGGAATGGACGGAAGGGAACAATTGTTATAAAAAATAGTGAGAATACTTCAACATATGCCCCGCCTCCAAACTGGCAGTCTTACGTAGAAACAGGACTTCATTATCCGAATCTTCCTGCTGTACAAGAGATTAATCAAGCTGAATTTACTCCCAATGTAATTCGATTAGGAACAGGTGAACTTTCACCGAGTCTCTTGCCTGAGAAAAAGATGAAGGGTATTATTAATAAAATTTTACAATCAAATGTTCCACTTGGGTATGAGGAACCGAAAGGGAATCTCCATTTAAGAGAAAAAATTGCGGAATATTTAAAAGGGCATGGGGTATATGTATCTCCTGACTCTATTTTAATTGTTTCAGGGGCAATTCAAGCATTGCAGCTTATTTCTATGGGGCTTCTTCCGAAAGGAGCGTCAATTTTATTAGAAAAACCATCATATTTATATTCGCTTAATGTATTTCAATCAGCAGGAATGCGCTTGATTGGAATACCAATGAATGAGAATGGTATAAATACTTCATACATTACAAGATATAAGAAACAATTTAACGCATCTATTTTATATACAATCCCATCTTTTCATAATCCGACCAATTTTAGTACGAACGCTAAGAAGAGGGAAGAAGTGATGGAGATATGTAATGAAATTGGATTACCTATTATTGAGGACGCGGTATATCAAGATGTATGGTTCGATGCACCAGTTTCAAAACCTTTAAAGGCATATGATAAAAATGGGATCGTGCTACATATTGGAAGTATGTCCAAAGTCATTAGTCCTGGTTTAAGAATTGGGTGGGTTGTTGGATCAGAATCCGTTATTCAAAGATTAGCAGATATAAAAATGCAAACTGATTATGGTTCAAGTTCTATATCCCAGCAGATTGCAGCGGAGTGGTTCGAAAATGGATTGTATGATGAACATTTACAGTTTGTAAGAAGTGAATTGAAAAAACGTAGAGATTTTATGATAAGTATGTTAGAAAAGTATTGTAGTGGCATTGCAACTTGGCATGAGCCAGTAGGAAGCTTTTACATTTGGCTACATATAAATCTACCAATCTCGAATCGTAGTTTATTTGACAAAGCTTTACAAGAAAAGATTTTATTAAACCCAGGCACTTTGTATGATAGAAGTGCTAACCAATTTTTACGTCTTTCTTATTCCTATGCAACTGTAGAAGAAATTGAAGTTGGAATAAAAAAGATCGCGCAATTAATTAAAGGGTAAAAGGAGAAAAACATGAAACAATATGTGATTTGCCAAATGATTGATGGAGATAAGTATTTAGCTGCTTATGCGGAAACAAAACAGGATGCAATTGAAAAAGCAGAACTGTTAGGATTAAGAACCGGAAACCGTTACATAGTAATTACCGCGGAAGAAGCTGAAGGGTTAACTTATCCTTAAGTAATGTGTGTGGTACGTAGGAGATAAATAAGCCTAGTAATATATGAAATTACTAGGCTTATTTACTATTAAAGCGTCAAGTCTTCTCGTATGAAAATAAAAGTATTATGAGTCAAGTTGACGGAAAAATCGATTGGTTTTGCGATCTTGATTTCCATTTCTATATTCATCAACATATTGTCTGAAGTTCCAAGATTGTAAAAATTTATTTGCGGAGTTATAACCAGAATTGTACAGCCATTCTTTTTCTTCTTTCGTTAACTCAAAATTTGTACTTGTAATCGTCCCTGTTGGAATTGTAATAGTTCTAGCCTTTGATTCTTTATCTAAATGCCGTAAATCATGAGCTTGCATCATCGTTTTAAATAATCCTTTGAACATGGAAATAGGTTCGTCATAGTGGGCGGGATCAGCTTGAATCTCATCTTTTACAAAATGAAATCCAAAGGTAGGCCAGCGAGGAGAAGTCGGTGAATCGAAAATCCAAATTGGGTAATTACTTAAAATACCGCCGTCAACCATATAACAAGGCTGCTTCCATTTTGGTGTTCTCCATTTTACTGGCTCAAAGAAGAAAGGGATTGTACTACTCATTCTTACTGCTTTAGCGATAGAGAAGCGATAATTTAAAAATCCGTAGTTTGGTAAGTCATCGGGAAAAATAACCATTTTACCATTGCTTATATCTGAAGCAATAATTTTGAGTTTATTCAAATCGGGTAAGTCTGTAAACAAATGAATTCCTTTTTTTCTAAGCAGGTCTTCTAGCCATTCTTCGAGAAATACATTTGAATAAATACCTAGAGTAGACCAAGCGCTTAATCCTTTACCAATAAAGGGGATTCTATCAAGAAAAGTTTTTTTAGTGAATTTTTCATAATCAATGTCTGTTACAATCGTTTTTAATTCGGAACAAGAATATCCTGCTGCTAGAAGAGCTGCAATAATAGCGCCGGCTGATGTTCCAGCTACGCGCTCCCATTCATATCCTTTTTCGGCTAACGCGCAAATTGCCCCCACATGCGCAATTCCGCGTACACCGCCTCCTTCAAAAACACCATCAATTTTCATTGAACATACTTCCTTTCTAAAAAATGAAAATGGAAAAAAAGCACGTATTGTACGTGCTTTTTTACAATAGTTTTTAAGTTTACTAGCAGCCTACAAAGCCGCCCCAACAGCTAGCGCCGATGATGATTAGAAGGATAAATAAAACGATTAATAAAGCGAAACCTCCATAACCACATCCACCACAACTACCGCCGTAACCGTAACCACCGCCGTAGCCGCCGCAACTATATCCGTAACCCATGTGGAATTCCTCCTTAAATTAAAAATAAAAATGAACGAGGGGAAAATGTACTGGAAGAAATAAAGAACTATCGTGTTTGTAGGAACAATGTATACTATGCTTTTTTAAACTTGTTCGCGTACGAGGGATAAGCCCGTTTTTTGGAGGGCTTGTTGATTTTACAATGAATGGAGTATAATCTTTGTGCTATGATACAAATAAGTATGTAAATGTAAGGAGAATTTATGGAAAAGAAAATTGAAATATTAATTGATAAATATGAACTAACACATTTGAAACAGGAACTTATTAATACTGTATTTCCTTGTGTAAAAGTTGTGCCAAAACAACAGGAAATAATTACGATAGGCAGTTCGAAAATGGGCGGAGTTCCTGATTTGCCAAATACATTTGAATATCCAACATACAAAGAGAATCCGTTACGTTTTATCGCACAATTTAATTTAAGTGATTTACAAAACGTTGGTATGGATCACAATCTTCCTAAGACAGGGATGTTATATTTCTTTAGTATTGAAAATTACTTTGAAGAAGATGTGGATCCAACCGAAGCTGGACGTGTACTTTATTATAATATCCCTGTAGAGCAATTACGTAGAGCAGATGAAATACAAGCGAAATATAACCAGTGTGCAATTAATTTTGAACTGACATATAAATTGCCAGAGCTTTTCATTGAAGATGAGGCGGATTCAGATCGTTTCTTGCAATTACTTGAAGAGCTAATCCCAGACAACTATGATAATCATCAAATGTTTGGAGAACCATTCTCTGTACAAGATGAGGTATTGTACGAGACTGGACAATATATGTGGATAGATCCACAGCATATGACGCTCTTATTCCAAATTGATTCAGATACTAAAAATTGTAATATGATGTGGGGAGATTTAGGGATGCTTTATTTCTGTATTGGAAATGAAGACTTGAAAAATCGCCATTTTGAAAATACATGCTGTGTGTTGCAAACTTGCTAAAAAAAGGGTTGTTCTTTTTCTAAAAGAACAACCCTTTTAAAAATGTTAAATATGCATAATCTCATATGACCTATTTTAAAAAATATTGTATACTCTGAAACTATTCGATACTTTTTTGTATAGTTATAGAATGTAAGGAGTGACAAGATGGGAAAGACAAGTAAGTATGTGACAGCTGCCGCACTTTGTTCAACTATAGTAATGGGAGGCTTACAGGCGTCAGCTGTATCTTATGCGGCTACGAATCCGACTACAGTGACAACACAATCAGATGCAAAGTTGTTAAATGATTTCAGAAAAGAATTAAAAAAACAGATTGATAATAG
>NZ_JBFPJH010000077.1:0-13792 GCF_040838255.1 Bacillus sp. C30
ATATAATATGTGCAAGATACGCGTATTTTTATCCAGTATTTTCTTCAATTTACTACTTCTACTTGTTCAAGATAAACATGTGCTATAATGTAGCTATTGTCAGTAAGAGGAGTGTTTACAACATGCTGAATTCGGTAAAGAAATTGTTAGGAGATTCTCAAAAGAGAAAGCTAAAAAAATATGAACAACTCGTTCAAGATATTAATGATTTGGAAAAACAAATGTCTGATTTACCTGACGAAGAATTACGTCACAAAACTGTCACATTCAAAAGTATGCTTAAGGATGGTAAAACAGTTGATGACATAAAAGTAGAAGCATTCGCTGTTGTACGCGAAGCCGCAAAACGTGTGCTTGGATTACGCCATTACGATGTGCAGTTAATCGGAGGACTTGTATTACTAGAAGGTAATATTGCAGAGATGCCAACTGGTGAAGGAAAAACATTAGTTTCCTCTCTCCCAACATATGTACGTGCCCTTGAAGGAAAAGGCGTTCATGTTATTACTGTAAACGATTACTTAGCGAAGCGTGATAAAGAATTAATTGGCCAAGTCCATGAATTTCTAGGCTTACAAGTTGGATTAAATATTCCTCAAATCGATCCTTCTGAAAAGAAACTTGCGTACAAAGCTGATATTACATACGGTATTGGAACAGAGTTTGGCTTTGACTATCTTCGCGATAATATGGCTGCTTCACAAAATGATCAAGTTCAGCGCCCCTATCACTTTGCTATTATCGATGAGATTGATAGCGTTTTAATTGATGAGGCGAAAACGCCACTTATCATTGCTGGGAAGAAATCAGGTAGCTCTGATTTGCATTATTTATGTGCAAAAGTTATTAAATCATTCCAAGATACCCTTCACTATACATACGATGCAGAATCGAAATCAGCTAGTTTTACAGAAGACGGTATTACAAAAATAGAAGATTTATTTGACATCGATAACTTATATGATTTAGAGCATCAAACTCTATACCATTATATGATTCAATCATTACGTGCCAATGTCGCTTTCCAGCTTGACGTTGACTATATTGTGCATGATGAAAAAATACTACTTGTA
This sequence comes from Bacillus sp. C30, assembly GCF_040838255.1. Taxonomy (NCBI): domain Bacteria; kingdom Bacillati; phylum Bacillota; class Bacilli; order Caryophanales; family Bacillaceae; genus Bacillus; species Bacillus sp. C30. Next base: position 1,074 of record NZ_JBFPJH010000077.1, read on the forward strand.
GATATTTTCACAGGACGTGTTATGGATGGTCGCTCTTTAAGTGACGGCTTACATCAAGCACTAGAAGCAAAAGAAGGTTTAGAAATTACAGAAGAAAACCAAACACAAGCTTCTATTACAATTCAAAACTTCTTCCGTATGTATCCGGCATTATCAGGTATGACAGGTACAGCAAAAACGGAAGAAAAAGAATTCAACCGTGTATACAATATGGAAGTTATTCCAATTCCAACGAACCGTCCTATTCTTCGTGAAGATAAAAATGACGTAGTATATGTAACAGCTGATGATAAATATAAAGCTGTGCGTGAAGAAGTTCTAAAACAGCATAAACAAGGACGCCCTATTTTAATTGGGACGATGTCTATCTTGCAATCTGAAACTGTTGCTCGTTATTTAGATGAAGCAAACATAAAGTATCAATTATTAAACGCTAAAAGTGCAGAGCAAGAAGCAGACTTAATTGCAACTGCCGGGCAAAAAGGTCAAATTACAATCGCTACCAATATGGCAGGCCGAGGTACTGATATTTTACTAGGTAAAGGTGTCCACGCCCTTGGTGGATTACATGTAATTGGAACAGAACGTCATGAATCTCGCCGTGTTGATAACCAACTTAAAGGACGAGCTGGCCGCCAAGGTGATCCGGGAAGCTCTCAATTTTTCCTATCTTTAGAAGATGAGATGCTAAAACGCTTTGCTCATGAAGAAGTAGAAAAGCTGGAGAAATCACTGAAACCTGACAAAACGGGACTTATTAATACACCTAAAGTTCATGATTTCATCAACCGTACACAATTAATTTGTGAAGGTGGTCATTTCTCAATGCGTGAATATAATTTAAAATTAGATGACGTAATTAATGATCAACGTAATGTTATATACACACTACGTAACAACCTTCTAAAAGAAGAAACAAATATGATAGAACTTGTTATTCCAATGATTGAACACTCTGTGGATGCAATTGCTAAGCAGCACCTTCTTGAAGGAATGCTTCCTGAAGAATGGGATTTCACTAGTTTAACAGCATCTATTAAAGAAGTTTTAGCGGCTGAAACTTTGCCGCCATTATCTGCGAACGACGTACATTCACCTGAGGATTTACAAATCGTTTTAAAAGATACAATTTCTAGCTATATCGAACGTGTACAAGAATTAAATGACCATGCGGATTTACAACAATCACTGCGCTACGTTGGTTTACACTTCCTAGATCAAAACTGGGTAAATCACTTAGATGCAATGACTCACTTGAAAGAAGGTATTGGCTTAAGACAATATCAACAAGAAGATCCAACTCGCCTTTACCAAAAAGAAGGTTTGGAGATTTTCTTATACACTTACGGTAATTTTGAAAAAGAAATGTGCCGATATATCGCGAGACATTTAGCAGTTCCAGAAAACGTACAATCATGAGGTGAAAATTTATGTTATCATTCCTGAAAAAGGCAAAGAAAAAAGGAAAAGATACTACTGTTTCTAGTAATCAATTATTTGGACAAGAAGAAACTACTTCTCAAAACAAAACGGTAAAGCCAGTTCTTTACTTCCATCCTAGCTGGGGTGACGTAGCACAAGAACAAAAATACATTTATCAATTCTTACATAAAGAATTACCACGTTTACAAGAATATCAAATTTCCTTATCAGGAATTGAAATTGAAAAACGTGATGGCGCATACGATGTAGCTGCTTTCATTCGCAGCAGTGTCCCAAAACCAATTTCTTTCGAAGAAGTTACATTACTTCTATTAAACAAAGATAAAAAGCTGTGCGCACGTAAAACATTTAACTTATCTGCACTTGGCGATATTCCCGAAAACGTGAATATGCCTTTCGTATTTACATTTGAGCAAGAAACAATAACGGAAGCTGAACTATCTCAATCAGATTGGGAATTAGCTTTCGAACTTGAAAGTAAGCATCAACTAGATTTAGATCCATCTTGGGAATCTCAGTTACCTGAAGCAAGCAAAGATGCTTTACGTAATTTTGTAGACAATTTAACACCTCCAAATGAAGGTGAAATTAACTTCCTAGGTTTACAAGCCGCACTGAAAGAGAACGGCGATTTACATACAACACTTCTAATTCGTAACGGCTGTAAAGATAACATTCAACTAGAACAACTTCCTCTTCATATTGAAGATGCTTCTGGAGAAGTCGTTGTTAAAGGTGCTTTCACGTTACCGAATCTTGAAATTAAAGCGAATACTACAAAACCGTGGTCATTTGTTTTCCCTGCTTCATCCATCTTGAAACAAAACATGGATTTATCTAGCTGGAAAGCATTTGTACCACAAGACTAATATACAAAAAAGCCTATCCTAAAAGATGGTCATCACACCTTTAGGATAGGCTCTATTTTTTATGTAAAATCTACTTCGTTACTAATAAACGTTCAATATGATACTCAGCTTCTAGTTTACACATTTCATCTACATGCTTTACTTCGCTCTTGTTTAACAGCTCTAATTGTTCTTCGCTCGGCTGCTCACTAATAAGCTCATTAATTTTTTCATTTACTTTCATCGCTAATGCTTGATGGAAATCTGGATGTCCTTTCAACTCGTCATCTACTTTATTAATCCAAGTTGATTTTGTGTATAAATATTGTTTCCACTGTTCAACAAATTGCTGCATATCAAATTTTTCTTCATTCCATTCAATTTCTTTCATATATCTCTCAAAAGAAACAACAATTGATCGTGTAATCCCGATCTTCACTCCATGTGGTAACTGTTTGTACATCAAATATTCCCTCCAGCTTAAAGCTCTTCCTTCTGAATATAAAGGAATCTCAAAATTCATATACCTTCTTATAATAGCACATTGCTAATCTAAGATGTTACTATACTGTGTAGAAAATCAATTGTCAACAGACGTATAACATTTAGATATAATGATTTTATACATAGTAAGCACATATACAAATAATAAGAACCTTCACACTCTATAACGCAATTCATGTGAAGGTTCTTATTGTTATATTGCCTTAACTTTTAAAAACTGCAGTTTCTCTTTTTGCTCATCATTCGCCATCATTACTATCGTCTTTTCAACATGCGGATGTACATGTTCAAGTGTCACACTCGCTCCTGCTTTATCCGATTGCTCAACAAAGTTTAATAACGCCATAGCTCCTGATACATCCATATAATGTACATCTTTCATACGCAAACTAACTGGTGACTTCACATCTTGTAAAGAAGCAAAAATACGATCTACTGATAGAAATGAAAGTGGTCCCTGAATCGTATACGTCGCTTCTTTTTCTTTTATAATAGAAGCTTTACGTTCTTTACACTTCACCATGTATATAATGAAGGAAAGAATAATGCCAAACGCAACAGCAACCATTAAATCGAATTTCACTGTCACAACCATCGTCACGAACATAACAATCACATCACCTCTTGGTGCTACATGTGCTTTCTTCATGCTTTCCCAATCAAACATCCCGATGCCAGTTAAAATTAAAATACCTGATAATACAGCAAGCGGAATATATTGTACCACTGAACCGAGTCCCATAATGAAAATAAATAATATGACACTATGCATACAAGCCGACAGTGCCGTCTTCCCCCCGCTTCTTATATTGACGATAGATCTAACAGTTGCACCTGCTCCTGCTAATCCACCGAACAAACCACTCGCAATATTGCCAATACCTTGTCCGATTAACTCTTTATTACTTTTATGACGTGTCCCCGTCACATTATCCATTACGACAGACGTTAATAACGAGTCAATTGATCCTAGTAAAGCAATACTAAGCGCTGGTAATACAAGTGCTAACATGCCATTTGCGTCTAAATTCGGTACGTGAAGAGATGGCATCGCCTCTGGAATTGCACCTATTTTTTCAATCATCTTATTTAAAGAAAGAGTTCCTACAACTGGTAAGTTTACCGTAATTCCTTGTAGCATAGAAGAAAATAACGGCAACGTTACTGTAACACCTACTAATGCTACTAAACTTGATGGAATGGCCTTAATCCATTTTCCAGAAACAATCATTACAATGATCGTTAATAACACAAGCAGAAAGCTATTTTGTACGTGCTTCATTTCACCTAAAATAATAATCAGTGCAATCCCATTCATAAACCCTGAAACAACAGGATACGGAATGTAACGAACGTAAGAGCCGAGCTTACATACACCAAATAAAATTTGAAATAACCCTGCCATCATAAATGCAATAAAGCTTGCTTCTAATCCGTGAGTTGCAATAACACCTGTTGCAATAACTGTAATCGGCCCAGTAGGACCCGTTACTTGCCCCGGTGTACCACCAAATAACGCCGCAAACAAACCTGCAAAAATCGCACCATACAATCCGACTAGCGCTCCCTCAGACGTTCCCGTTGCGGCAATACCAAATGCAATCGCTAGCGGCAAAGCAACAATCGCAACAGTAAACCCTGCTAAACATTCCTTTGCTATTTTTTGAAACATATAAATAACCACCTTCTTATAAAGTCCATGTTCCATTGTACATCTAAAACAAATCATTCGTTAGCGTATTTATAAAAAACTCTTTACAGTCTCGTGAAGTAAACGTCTACATTTACAAATAGCCTTCCCAAGTCAAACTAAAAAACAGCAATATGACGAATCTACCTTTGGAAACAAACTTGACTATGCTATAATGAACAAATTAAATCTTTTACTATATACTTGGAGGCACTATGCTAACTTTTGAAGAAAAATTATCAATTATTGAATCTTTCCCGGAATTAGAAAGAAAGAACGTATCATTAAAACGCGTAAACTTTCACTTTGAAGAAAGTCGTTTAGATAAAAAGAACGTTGTATATCATTTACACCCAAATGGAAACGGATTTGTATATGCAAACTTCATTAAAGGTTATAGAACAGATGATAAAGGTATGATTAACATCCGTGAGTTTTCAGAAGAAGAACTGCGTTCATTAATTGAAAAAGTAATTGAACGTCTATCACAGGAGCAAGAGGAAATTGTAGCACCAATGGAACCTGCTGCGGAAGAAGAATGGCGTAACGAAGACGGACATATCCTAACTCTTATTCAAGAGGATGACATGTGGAACGTTTACGCTGGCGTAAACTTAGACGGTACATTCAACTCTTATCCAGAAGCTGCGGAATACCTTGATGAAGAAGGTTTCTCACGCAAGTAATAAAAATGCCTTTCCGAATTTGGAAAGGCATTTTTTCATTATTTTTTCATACCTTTTAACGACTCTCTCAGCACAAATTTTTGCAACTTCCCACTCGCATTACGAGGAAGTTCATCTGCAAATAAGTAATGACGCGGACGTTTATAGTCGGCTAATTCATCACTTTCTTTGCAATACATTTCTAAATCAGCTTCTGAAATATTTTTATCTTTCTTTACAACGACCGCAACAACACGCTCTCCCCATAGTTCGTCTGGCTCACCAAGTACTGCAACATCTAATACACCAGGGTGACTATGAAGAAAATCTTCAATTTCGCGAGGATAAATATTTACGCCACCGCTAATTACCATATCATCAACGCGGTCTGCAACGAATAAATAACCGTCTTTATCGAAGTAGCCTAAATCACCAGAATGATACCATCCTTTATACATCGATTTTGCATTTGCTTCTTCTCGGTTATGATATCCAGCCATCATGGTCGGGCCACGCAAAATAATTTCCCCTACTTCATAAGGAGGCAATACATCATCTGGCTCTGCTGGTGCATCTTCGTTCGGTTTAACAATTCGAATTTCATGGCTAAAGCACGGCGTTCCTGCTGAACCAGCTTTCGTAATTTGATCCTCTTCTACGAGAAACGCAACAACTGGTCCCATTTCTGTCATTCCGTAAATTTGGACAAGATCAATATAAAGACGCTCTTTACATTCCTTCACTAACGCCGGAGCCATCGCAGCCCCGCCATATACACCGATTTTCATCGACGTTAAATCATACTTAGTTAGATCTTTTTGCAGTAACATATTCCACATCGTCGGTGCTGCAAAAAACGTCGTAATCTTCTCTTCTTGAATGGTATGTAATACTCTATCCGTATCAAAATGATGTAAAATAACATTCTTTCCGCCAACTTGAATGCGCGGTATGATTCCAGCGTTTAACTCGCCGCAATGATATAAAGGCGCTACCACAAGACCGGCGCTATCCCTGTTATATTTTATGAAATACGTACAAATCATACTATGCTCAGCCATATCACGATGGCGATGTAGTACGCCTTTCGGATGACCAGTCGTTCCGCTCGTATAAAGCATAGAACAAAAATCCATTTCATCGACTACAATATCTACTTTCTCAGCTGATGCTTCATTTACTTTTTCATGGTAAGAACTAGCATAGGAAGGTGCATCGTCTTCCACGTACCAAAAAGACGAATTTGGAAAATCTCGTTCAATCATAGCAACTGTTGATTCGACTGCTTTTTCAAAGACAACTACTTTCGAGGCTGCATCTTGGAGGATATACGATAATTCTTTTGCTTTTAAGCGGAAATTAATTGGATTGAAGATCGCGCCAATTTTCGCACAGGCTAAGTAAACGTTTACAAATTCACGACAGTTATATAGGTAAACAGATACACAATCTCCCTTTCTTACTCCTTCTTTCAATAGAGCTTGCGCCGTTTTATTTATTTGCTCATCCCACTGTTTATATGTCCAACGAATATTTTTTTCTGGTTCTACTAACGCCTCTTTATTCGGATACTTGCCAACTGTCAAATCAAAAATTCTCCCTATCGTCATGTACATGCCAACAATTTCCCCCTTTTCTCTTTCATAAATCTATCATTTCGTCTATAAGTAGACATTTTCCTCTAATAATCTGACTAATTTTTCTGATTATTATCGACATAGTTTTACATATGGACCGTTTGATGGTAAATGAAATTATATCGGCGATTTTTTGAATATATCGAACGCAACTCAATTTATATCAGCTATTTTTCGAATATATCGACTTACCGACAAAAACTGATAATATAAAAAGAGGCTGTTCCAAATCGGAACAACCCCCTTCTTCTTACACGAATAGCTCTTCTAAAATTTTCAGTTTATCTTCTGTATATTTCACGAAGCCATCGTTATATGATTTTGGATCTTTCGGATTCGCAAAGTGTGTAATTGCTCCTGTTTGTGGGTGAACAAATTTACTTGATGCCCCGCAACCAAGTCCGATAATCGATTGTACTTCTTCCATAATAACAATATTGTAGATACTTTCTTGCGTCGGTATTGCATACCCAACGTTTTCTAAGTTACCTAAAATATTTTTTTGACGATATAAATAGTATGGCACGTAATTATGGTTCTTCGTCCACTCTTCCGCCTCATGCATCATCGCAGTAATTTCTTCGCGACCTGCTACTTTATATTTACGTTTGTTTTGCGTCATTTCAGAAGCACGTTTAAATGATAACGTATGAACTGTTAACGATTCTGGCATTAACTTTTCTGTTTCATCTAACGTATGCTTAAAGATGTCTAATCCTTCACCAGGAAGACCAATAATTAAATCCATATTAATATTGTTCATTCCCATTTCACGTGCTAAATGATACTTCTCAATCGTTTCTTCTACAGTGTGATGACGTCCAATTGCTTTTAGTGTTTCTTGATGGTATGACTGCGGATTAATACTAATACGGTCAATGTTCCATTTATTTAACACTTCTAGCTTTGCTGGTGTGATTGTATCTGGGCGACCTGCCTCAACTGTTACTTCACGTACATCTTTCACATCAGGGAAAGCTTGGTACATTTCTTCATACAACATATCCATCTCTTCTGCTGTAATACTCGTCGGTGTACCGCCGCCGTAATAAATCGTCGTAACTGTAACACCTTTTTCTTTTAAAAACTTACCAATTTCACGAACTTCATAATGTAACCCGCCTAAGAACGAATCAACTGATCCTTGGCGTCCGTTAATTGCATAAGCCGGGAACGTACAGTACGCACATTTTGTAGGACAAAACGGAATACCGATGTAAATACTTACTTCTTCTTTCAAGCGGTATAAATCTGGAACAACCGCTAATTGGCAATCAACAATACGCTGAAGAAGTTCAATTTTCTCTTCATGAATTAAATAACTTTCACGAAGTTCTTTATGCGCTTCTTCTTTTGACATACCATTTTGAAGCAGTTTGTGAAGAAGTTTCGTTGGGCGTACCCCAGTTAATATTCCCCAGCTCTGTTCAAGTCCAGTTAGCTGTTGAAGTACAGAAAGATATACGTAAGAAACAACATGTTTCACTTGCTTCATACGTTCTTTTTCTTCTGTGAAAGCAGATAAATCTTTCGCGAATGTTTCTTCATACACATTTCCGGTTGCAACATCTGTTAAACGAGCCGATGCTGTCACATTACCTTCTATCTGTATATCAACGATAAGATTTGCTTCTTCTTTCTCAAACCCTATCGTGCTCTCTTCAAAAAATAAACCGCCAATATTTTGTAGCGGACGTAAAAAACGATCATCTTGTAACGTTTTAATTGAAATTAACAACATTATCACCTTTTCATTTGCAAACTCTCTTTAGTTTACTTGAAGGGCGTTTGAAGGTCAATACAGAAGGTTTTACCTTATTTCTTCTATTAAAAACTTAAAGGCATAAGAGATAACATTTCTCTTATGCCTTTTATAAACCTATTAGCTATTTTTAATCATAAATCTTAAACGTATTCCTAATAACACCAGAATTACACCTATAAATGGAAGGTAATCCGTATTATGCCCTGTAGCTGGAAGTTTTTGATTATTAGAACCGCCTTGTTCTTTTTCTGGTAAGTTAGGCTTTTCTACTTCTTCGCCTGGGCTTTCTGTTCCTTCACCTGGCTTTTCTATTCCTTCACCTGGTGTTCCTGTTTCCCCACCTGGTGTTTCTGTTCCTTCACCTGGCTTTTCTGTCTCTCCACCTGGTGTTTCTGTCTCTCCACCTGGTTTCTCTGGACCTTTTCCTGTTTCTTTTTCATTGGTAATTTGAAGCTTTATAACTTCTACTTTCTCATTAGAAATCGTAAATTCAATTCCCTTATCAGATAAATTATATCCTTCTGGAGCCTGGACTTCTTTTAAAACGTAATCTCCTGGTTCCAGTTTCTTCGAAGTTGCTTTACCATTTTTATCTGATGTTAATGTGTCTATTTTTATTCCATCTTTCAGAATTTCAAACACTGCACCTTCTAATTTTTTATCTGTATCATTAGCATCTATCTTTGTAATTTCTACTTGACCTGTGATTTTTTCTTTCACTTTTTCATTCAATACTTCTTGTTTTGCTACTTCATTTGCTACAACATTTACTTTTACTGTAACTTCTACCGCTTTGTAGCCTTCTGGCGCTTTCGTTTCTTCTAACGTATACTTACCTGGCACTAAGTTTTCGAATGTCACAACACCATCTTTATTCGTTGTTTTCGCTTCTCCAACTACTTGACCAGTTTCGTTTTTCAGTCTGAATTCTGCGCCTTCTAGAACTTTTCCACTCTCTGCATCCTTTTTGATTACTTGTAAGCTTCCTAGTTCTTTCGCATTTTCTACTTGTACTTGTACTACTTTGTTTGCTTCCACAACGACTTCAATTTCTTCTTTTAGTAATTTATATCCTTTTGGTGCTTTCGTTTCTTTTAACGTGTATTTTCCTGGTTCTAATTTTCCAGAGATGACTTTACCTGTTTTATCTGTTTGTAACATCTCTACTTTCTTACCATCTTTATACACTTCAAATTCTGCGTCTGATAAAAGCTTCGTTTTATCGTTTGCATCTACTTTTACGATTTCAAATTGACCAAGGCTCTTACTATTCGTTACTTTTACATCAACAACTTTTTCACCGTCGACTGTTACATGAATTACTTGTTTTGTTAACTCATAACCTTCTGGTGCTTTTGTTTCTTCTAACGTATACTCACCCGGTACTAGTCCTTCTACTTTAACCGTTCCAGACTTATCTGTTGTAATTTTTTCTTTTACAACATTTCCTTTAGCATCTTTCAATGTAAATACTGCGCCTGCTAAACGTTCCGCTTGATCTTTATCATCTGTTTTAATAATTTGTAGAGAGCCCAAGAGTTTTTCATTTTCTGCCTCTACTTTTACTACTTCTTTCTCATTTTGAATTGTTACTTTCCATGCTTTATTTGAAATCTTGTAACCTGCTGGTGCTTTCGTTTCTTTCACTGTGTATTCACCTAATGGTAATTTCGGTGACATCGCTTTTCCACTCTCATCAGTTTTCAACTCTGCTACCTTTTTACCATCTTTATACACAGTAAATTCTGCATCTGATAATAGCTTCGTTTTATCATTCGCATCTACTTTTACGATTTCAAATTGACCCAGAACTTTTTCGTTCATTACTTCCTGTTTTACTACTTCATTTGCTACAACATTTACTTCCACTTTTAATTCTACCGCTTTGTAGCCTTCCGGCGCTTTCGTTTCTTCTAACGTGTACTTACCTGGCACTAAGTTTTCGAATGTCACAACACCATCTTTATTCGTTGTTTTCGCTTCTCCAACTACTTGACCAGTTTCGTTTTTCAGTCTGAATTCTGCGCCTTCTAGAACTTTTCCACTCTCTGCATCCTTTTTGATTACTTGTAAGCTTCCTAGTTCTTTCGCATTTTCTACTTGTACTTGTACTACTTTGTTTGCTTCCACAACGACTTCAATTTCTTCTTTTAGTAATTTATATCCTTTTGGTGCTTTCGTTTCTTTTAACGTGTATTTTCCTGGTTCTAATTTCTTAGAGATTACTTTACCTGTTTTATCTGTTCGTAATGTATCTATTTTTTCACCATCTTTATACACTTCAAACTCTGCGTCCGATAATAGCTTCGTTTTATCATTCGCATCTACTTTTACGATTTCAAATTGGCCTGTAGCTTTTTCAGCGATTTTTTTATTCAACACATCTACAGTCACTGTTTTATTAGCAGCTACATCAACACGAACTGAGCTAGATGATAGTTCATAACCTTTTGGTGCTTCAACTTCTTTTAATGTATATGTTCCAACTGGAAGTTGTTTTGATAAAGCTGCACCTTTACCATCTGTAATAATTGTTTCAACAACATTTCCATCTTTATCTATAACATCAAATTTTGCACCTGGTAGAAGTTGACCAGATTCACTATCTTTTTTCAACAATTTAAATTGACCATTCTCTACTTTTTTCGTATTCTTCATAATAATTTCAATTACGTTTGTACCATTAATTGTTACTTTTACTGGTGTATCAACTTTTATATATCCTTCTGGTGCACTTATTTCTTTTACAAAATAGTCACCAAGTGGTAAATCCTTGACTTCAGCAATATCCTTTTCATTCGTTGTAACAGTAGCTACAACATTATTGTCTTTGTCTATAACATCAAATTTTGCATCTTTTAAAACAATGTTTTCATCGTTTGCATCAACTTTTTTAATTTGTAAATTTCCTTTTTCAACTGATGGATTTTTCCATTTCGGCCAGTTAAATTTAAAATTGTGAACCTCAAACCCATCTCTTTGGTGTAATCCCCCAACATAGGCTTGTCCATTAATAGAACCACCCTTTGTCTCTACAACAGCATTTGGAGCAAATACACTTCCTACTACGCCATATCCTTTTGTTGATATTTTTGTAGCATTCGGAAACGCCCAAATTACTTTACTAGCTAACTCAGTAAAAGGTGAATTAGGATCATATGCTTGTGATGTATTAATTAAGTCTGTTGCCATCCCAGTATTTTTCGTATCGTACAAAATTGCACCGCTACCAAAATTCACTTCTTCTGCGTCTGAATAAATAACAATAAAGTCTTTGTTATTTACATTCGGAAGATAAACATCTCTTACATCAAATGTTTTCTTTCCTGTTAAGCCTGAAGAAACATAAATATTAGGATTGTTTACATCCTCTCCGATGCCAAAACTCATATTAGGTTTTGGTTTATCAGTATGTAATTGACTCGCATCTCCAATTACACCATCAACGTCTTTTCTAAATTCTTTGAACTTGGCATCAATCTCTGCTTGCTCTTTATAAGAGATACGGTCATAAGATGACTTCATTGCACCTTCTGGGTCACCATCTTTTGTCATCGCCACTGTTCCATCTTGAATGATTACTTGTCCTGCTCCCGCTTTCGTAAATTGACCACCTAGTAATAATGATGGATATCCTTCCTCTTTCCATGTTGCTCCAGCTAAGTTGTTTGCTCCAGTTGCAGCCGCTACGACTGTATAACTTGATGCGTTCATGTTTTTTTGAACAGCCATCGCACCCTCAATATCCGCACTCGTTGCACTATGATCACCAAAAATGATTGCGTTATAATAAGATGTATCGCCTAAACCTTTTAATTCTGTTGTAGCTGCCTCCGCTTTATACGGTAAATGGATTAAAAAATTCATACATACTAACAATATAATTATAAAACTACTGCATATCTTTTTTACTTTTTGACCTAATGATTTCCTCAAGAAATTCATTCCCCCCTTTTCAAATTTCAAAAACTTATAACAAGAAGTACATTTCAGATGTACTTAAAACCTATTCATACTAATTTACAAATAATCCATTTAAATAAAACAAAGAAGCTCTACAACTAATTGGCGAAACTACTACAATTCATTTTTGAGATAATACGTGAACTAAACTAAGAACCTGTCTAGAATCTTTTTAATAAAATCGCCACGCCTGCCAATAAGCAA
>NZ_JBFPJH010000078.1:0-13517 GCF_040838255.1 Bacillus sp. C30
ATTCCATATGTATATAGGTTCTTCCTTCTTTATTATACAAATAAAAAGCCCAAACTATTTCAGTTTGAGCCCCCTTATTTGAACCCGTTATTGTTGTTTGTTTGTAAATGCTTCATGAAGTGCAGACAACTCACGTTCGAGCTCTCCTAACATTGCTTTCCCTTGTTCTTCTGCAATAAGACCAAGGCGAACCGCAAAATCGACCTCGCGGGATAGTCCAAACATTTGTGTGTCTAAAACTTCTTCATATAATGGACATTGCGGCATTGTAAGATTGTCCATTTGTACCTTAATAAGTCTTAAAATCTTCTCTGCATCCGCTTGTAGAAGGGCTAGTGCCTTTTCCTGATGATTTGATACTGTCTCAGACGCCAAATTGATTCCCTCCGTTTCCGTCCTACTCTCTCATATCTATTAATATTAGCGATAGTTTTAATAAATTGCAATAGAAACATTTTTTGTGACAACAGTGTCTAATACTATTATACTGAAAAGTGGGAGTATAACACAAATGGGGGAACAACAATGAGCGAAATTTTATTTATTAATGGAAAAGTTCGTTTTCCAATCACTATCGATCCAACTGTATGGATTTTCGATGATCGAAAAATAGATTTGACAACCTACTTTGATGAAACTAGAGAAGAATCATCCGAATTAGAAACATACTTAAAACATACTTCAGAGCATTGGGATCGCGAAATCCGTGATGGTGCTGCCTTCCCGCCAATACAACAAAGTGTAAAGAAATATAAAAAAGAACAGCTTATTAACGGGACGTTTGGCATACCACTTCATCCATTTCTAAAAAATGCTGAAATTTTAGAAGATGCTACTCATGTCGAAATTGAAACCACAGACAATACAATTACACTTCCGTTAGAAACAGCCCATAAAGCTATTCTCGGTTTTTCAAAAGAAGGTAAACCATTACGAGAAGACGGGCCTGTTCATCTATATTTCCATGATGGATCTAATAGACAAAATCCGATTCGTAACATCCGTAAATTTACAATCATTTAAATTGTATAATTAAAAGGCAAAAAAGGAGTGAGCTTAAGCTCACTCCTTTTTATAATAAATCCGCTGCTAGTTGTGCTAAATTAGAACGCTCCCCTTTAACAAACTTTACATGACCACTAATACGTTGTTCTTTAAACTTCTCTACAACATATGTTAAACCGTTATTATATTCATCTAAATACGGGTGATCAATTTGCTGAGGATCCCCCATTAATACAATCTTACTTTTTTCGCCTACCCTTGTTAATATCGTCTTTACTTCATGCTTCGTTAAATTTTGTGCCTCGTCAATTATAATGAATTGGTCTGGAATACTTCTCCCACGTATATAGGTAAGCGCTTCTACTTCAATCGAACCCATCCCAGCTAAAATAGCATCTAGCTCCCCAGGCTTTTTCGTATTGAATAAATACTCTAGATTATCAAAAATCGGCTGCATCCACGGTCTTAATTTTTCCTCTTTCTCTCCTGGTAAATAGCCTATATCTTTCCCTACCGGTACAATTGGTCTCGCGACAAGTAGTTTTTTATATAACCCTAAATCTTCCGTTTGCATTAGTCCCGAAGCTAATGCGAGTAACGTTTTTCCTGTACCGGCTTTCCCTGTTAACGTTACAAGTGGAATATCTTCCCGAAGTAGCAATTCTAATCCCATAATTTGCTGCACGTTTCGTGGGCGTATCCCCCACACTTGTTCATTGTGAAAAATAAGTTTTTTTACCTTCTTACCTAAATGATCCACAATCCCAAGTGCAGAACTAGAACCCCCTAGTGCATCTTTCATTACAACAAACTGATTTGGATAAAAAGGATGATTTGCGATTTCAGATAAAGGCAGTTCACCTTTTTCATAAAAATAATCTAACTGTTCTTTTGATATATACCCTTCTAAAAATCCTGAATATATATTTTCCACTTCGATTACTCGGTCACTTAAATAATCTTCGGCCTGCAATCCGATTGCATCAGCTTTTACCCTTACGAGTACATCTTTACTTACTAAAATAACTGATTTCCCGTCCTCTTTTTCTTGTTCTTCTAAAGAGAGGTTTTTCGCTACCGCTAAAATTCGATTATCGTTTGTTTTTTCTACAAAAATATCTTGCAGTTGAACAAATGAGCGATGATTTAATTCAATACGAAATGTACCGCCGTTTTCTAACGGAATACTTTCATGCAGCTTTCCTATTTCGCGAAATTTGTCGATTAACTTAGATACATAGCGAGCATTTCGTCCTACTTCATCCATATAACGTTTTTTCGAATCAACCTCTTCTAATACAACTGCTGGAATCACTACTTCATTTGTTGCAAATGAAAAAATAGATAAAGGATCCTGCAAAAGTACATTCGTATCTAACACATAAATTTTATCCAACCTGTTACCCCCTGACTCCACTTTTAAATTTGTAGAACAAGGGTTTCATCCATAAAATATGGACGAACCATTGTTATAATTATATGTACCGTAAAAACGAGGTAGAATCAAAACTCATAGAAATTAAACCTTTTCTTTATTTTTTATTCATTTCTATTCAATATATTACTTTTTATTATAATTTTTCACATTAAATCACAATACTCACTTGTAAAAGTTTATGAACGATGTTCCTATTCATCTTCTTTATAATTCTTTCATTCCTACTAATACTTGGTTATCAAGCTTTTTAGCTGCTCGAAGATCATATGTTTTTTCATATGTTGGTTCAGTAGCAAGTTTCGCACCATAAAACATAACATCACGAACTTCTTGTACATTCACTTCTACTACCGTTAATTTTAGAGGAATCCCTTCCATTCTATCTGTTAAAATTTCACTTTCACCACTTATGGAAAATACGGATTCATTCGCCATTATAGTCAATACAACCCCTGCACTATGCCGTATATTCCCCACAATACGTGAGCGTTGATCTACCGCAAATCGAATACTAGTTTCACTCACTGCATATACCCAAGAAATAGCACTTACGTTAGGAATTTGTTTTTCGAAATCTGTTGTTGCTATCATAACGATACACTCTTTACGCAAAGATTGTACTAAATCACCTGTCAATGTAGGCTCAACTACATTCGCCATATTTCCACCTCCAAATATTATTTATATATCCTTATCATAACCTATTTTTCGAATTGCGAAAATATTATTTTTTCCCGCTATTATTCAAAAACATTATGCTTCCATGATATACTTATACTGATAGAATTCGTATTGAGGTGACGAAATGAGAGTCAGATGTATGATTTGTGATAAAAAAGATATGTTAGATGACGAAAATCCTATGGCAAAAAAACTGCGTAATCGCCCTATTCATACATATATGTGCATGGAATGTACGGAACGCATTGCAGAGCGTACTATGGAACGCCATGCAAGTGGTAATTTCCGATTATATCGTGATAAAAAAGTAGAAGACGATTGGTAAACCGTAAATAAGTCCTTAATCATATAGATAAGGACTTATTTGTATTTTTCTGGTTCACGATTCATCTGATCCAAAAAACAATCAATTGCTTCTACTGGAAATCTTGCACACCTTATTTCTCCATCAATTTCATATGTAATTAAATACATTTCCTCGTTCTTTTCCACTTCTACATTTCGTAATTTATGCTCTTCATATATCATATTTCGAAATAATATATACGTTTCTTGTGCAGCTCTATCATCTGGACGCGCTTCCGCAACAGTTTTAATTGTTAACCAATTATATAGTGCATCTTGTACCGAGCGCATGAAACTCCCCCCTTTTCACCCTGCTTTTTGTTGTTTCGCTTGACGTAAACGTAATCTATAAATTCCAAGTACCATCGCCGCTACAACGAGCCCCTCTCCAACTGGTAAAAAAACTGCAAAGAAAGTTAATACCGTGCATCCAATTGCTAAAGATATGTATATTACCATATTTTTCAGCACTGATAGCTTCCTTGCAAATCCTAAATTATATACAAGTGCACTCAATATAATAATTGTTCCATAAAGTAACCACATCCCTAGTTCTGGATTTTCATCAACTTTGCACAATTTCGCGAAAAATGACATTCTTTCTAACACTATCTTTCCTCCCTTCTCATAAAAACAAATTTTCTTTATGTACTTAATACAAGAGTAACTCGCAAAAAAAATACTGTCCACAAAAAAAGAATAAATATTCTAAAAATAAACAAAATAAAAAAACAACTACCTTTTATAAAGGTAGTTGTTTTTTATTTTTACGCTTCTACAGATTTCTTTTTCTTAGCAGCTCTTTCGCGCTCACTCTTATCAAGAATCTTTTTACGTAGACGAATTGATTCTGGAGTTACTTCACAGAACTCATCATCGTTTAAGTACTCTAATGACTCTTCTAAAGTCATTAAGCGTGGTTTTTTCATTGTTGAAGTTTGATCTTTCGTTGCAGAACGAATGTTCGTTTGCTGTTTCATTTTTACAACGTTAACTGTTAAATCATTCTCACGTGTATGTTCTCCAACGATCATACCAGCATATACTTCTGTACCTGGTTCAACGAAGATTACACCACGGTCTTCAACTTGCATAATACCGTATTGTGATGCTTTTCCTGCTTCAAGTGAAACTAGAACACCTTGACGACGTCCACCCACTTGTCCAGCATGTACTGGTTGGTAGCAATCAAATGTGTGGTTTAAAATACCATAACCACGAGTTAATGTTAGGAATTCTGTTGTGTAACCAATTAACCCACGTGCTGGAACCATGAAAGTAAGGCGAACTTGACCGTTTCCGTTATTCACCATATCTAACATTTCACCTTTACGTGCGCCCATTGATTCCATAATAGAACCAGTGTATTCTTCAGGAACATCGATTTGTACGCGCTCTACAGGCTCACTTCTTACGCCATCGACATCTTTAATAATTACTTCAGGCTTAGATACTTGTAGTTCATAACCTTCACGACGCATGTTTTCAATTAAGATAGATAAATGTAACTCTCCGCGTCCAGATACGATCCATGCATCAGGAGAATCTGTATTATCTACACGTAAACTTACATCTGTCTCTAATTGTGAACGAAGACGCTCTTCAATTTTACGAGAAGTAATGAATTTACCTTCACGACCTGCAAATGGGCTGTTATTTACAAGGAATGTCATTTGTAATGTTGGCTCATCAATACGTAATAATGGTAAAGCCTCTTCATGCTCAACCGGACATACCGTTTCACCTACGTTAATGTCTTCCATACCTGAAACAGCTACTAAATCTCCAGCTTTTGCTTCTTCAATTTCTTGACGTTTTAATCCAATGTAACCAAATAATTTAGTTACACGGAATTGTTTTACACTTCCGTCAACTTTCATTAATGCAACTTGTTGTCCTACTTTCATTGTACCGCGGAATACGCGTCCAACCCCAATACGACCAACATAGTCATTGTAATCAAGAAGTGCTACTTGGAATTGAAGTGGCTCTTCGCTGTTATCAATTGGTGCTGGAATATGTTCAATGATTGTGTCAAACAATGATTTCATATTCTCTTCTTGATTTGCTGGATTTGAATCTAAGCTTGCTGTTCCGTTCATTGCTGATGCAAATACAACTGGGAACTCTAATTGATCTTCGTTTGCACCAAGTTCGATGAATAAGTCAACTACTTCATCAACTACTTCATCAGGGCGAGCGAAGTCACGGTCAATTTTGTTTACAACAACGATTGGAGTTAAGTTTTGCTCAAGAGCTTTCTTTAAAACAAATCGTGTTTGTGGCATACAACCTTCATATGCATCAACTACAAGTAGAACACCATCAACCATTTTCATGATACGTTCTACTTCTCCACCGAAGTCAGCGTGACCAGGTGTATCTAAAATGTTAATTCTTTTATCTTCATAGTGAATCGCAGTATTCTTCGCTAAAATTGTAATACCACGTTCTCTTTCTAGATCATTTGAGTCCATTGCGCGTTCTTCAATATGTTCATTCGCACGGAACGTCCCCGCTTGACGTAATAACTGGTCAACAAGTGTTGTTTTACCATGGTCAACGTGGGCAATAATTGCTATATTTCGTAAATCTTGTCGTTTTTTCAACATGTCCAACTCCTAATGTCTTTTTAATCCTTCTCTATTATAAGAGCGAAGGGGATACAATGGCAATCAAAATAAAATCAAGAATGAAAATATAGTTGTATTCTTACTTTTGTGAAAGTAAAATAAGATTGGAGGGTGAAGAAATGGAACACATTCAATATCGCTTTTTATTAACAGCAATTATCGGTGTTATCTTCTTAATTGGTATCGGAATTATGATTGCTGAAAATAGTCCCATCGGCATTATTATTTGCATTATCGGCACATTTGTTACAGTTGGATACGGTTTTGTAACAAAAAGAAAAATGCGTAAATCGCAATAACATTAAAAAGTAAGAAGCTTCTTTATGCCTCTTACTTTTTTTCATTATTGCGATACAAATGGTAATAATTCTTCGTATACTCCTGGTTTTGCAACTAACACACTGCTTTTCTCTACAATAGAAAGAGGCGTTCCCAAGAACGTTGTCACTTTACCGCCAACTTCCTCTACAATAATCTGTCCCCCGCCAAAGTCCCATGGCGATAAGCGCGGTGTTACATATGCGTCTAATCTTCCCGTGGCAACATATACCATTTCTAACGCTGCACAACCATATGACCTCGTACCTCTCGCCTTCTTAACGAGCATCATCATTTTTTCCATATTAAGCAATGGATTATCAGTAAGCCATATCGCATTCAAAGCTATAACTCCATGCTCTACCATTCCTTTTTCCAACAT
The DNA here is from genome assembly GCF_040838255.1 of Bacillus sp. C30. Lineage (NCBI taxonomy): Bacteria > Bacillati > Bacillota > Bacilli > Caryophanales > Bacillaceae > Bacillus > Bacillus sp. C30. Next base: position 6,803 of record NZ_JBFPJH010000078.1, read on the forward strand.
GGGAATAGCTAAATCATTGCAAAAAGCCCCTTCTCCCTTTACCGCATGATATAGTTCGTCATGAACTGGATCATAAATAAGACCAATCTTTCCGATACCGTTCTCATAAATCCCGATTGAGATTGCGAAATTTCTTTTTTGATGAACAAAGTTCATCGTGCCATCAATTGGATCAATTAACCAAACAACCCCATTAGAAGAGGTAATCTCATCTCCATAGCCTTCTTCTCCTAAAATATTATGAGCCGGGAATGTTTCTTTAATTTTCCCAATTAAAAACTGCTCCGTTTCTCGGTCCATATTTGTTACTAGATCAGCTGCATTTGACTTTGTTTCTATAATAAGTGTTTTTTTCAGTGACGCCATTAATTGTTCTCCGGCTTCTCGAATCCACTGTTTCGCGTGTGTATCGATGTCTTTCCATACTTCTTGCATGTTTAAACACTCCGATCTATACTGTTCACAGAAAAAACGAACCCTTTATAAGGTTCGCACCAACTAATTATTTATACATATACTATTATTACGCTTCTAAACGGATCATTTCAAGTCTTAACACTTCTAATTTTTGTACGCACTCTTCTTTTTTCTGTTTGTCGTTATCCATCATCGCATCATATAAAGTTGCTAATTCATAATCTAGCTCCAAACGTAGCACCGGAATTCTCTTTTCAGCATCTGTTCTCTTTAACGCATTAATCACCTGTCTCATTTTTTTGCCTCCTCCCAATATTCGTCTGCCCTCGGACTAGAATTGATTCAATTTTCTGATTTTTTGTTTTATACTATACTATGTTGGATAAATCATCTATGCAACAAAATTATATTTTTTTATTTAAATTTTTTTGTGATGTTTTTTTTATGAATAGTACAAGCTATGCTAAAATTAAAACAAAATAGGAGTTGGAGGAACAATCATGACACTACAAACATTCACATCAACTGATTTTGAAGTCTTTACTGTTGATGGTCTTGAAGAACGAATGAGCGCAATTAAAACGAATATTCATCCTAAGCTAGAAGCTTTAGGGGAACAATTTGCAGAATATTTATCACAACAAACTGATGAAAACTTTTTCTACCATGTAGCAAAACATGCACGCCGCAAAGTCAATCCACCAAACGATACTTGGGTTGCTTTTTCAACAAATAAACGTGGATATAAAATGTTACCACACTTTCAAATTGGTTTATGGGGTACTCACGCCTTCATATACTTTGGTTTAATCTATGAGTGTCCACAAAAAGTGGAGACGGCTCACGCCTTCTTAGAACATTTAAATGATTTAAAAACAAATATTCCAAATGACTTCGTTTGGTCCATTGACCATACTAAACCAGGTGTAAAACTACATAAAACGCTTGAAACGGAAGACTTACAAAAGATGATTGAACGTTTAGCTACTGTGAAAAAAGCAGAGTTATTAGTCGGTATTCATATATCACCAGAGGAGTTTTCAGCAATGACCAACGAACAATTCCTTGCTAAGATTGAATCTACGATGCAACCACTCCTTCCTTTATATGCACTTTGTAATCGATAGTAGAAAACGGACAATTTATATTGTCCGTTTTTAGTTGTTATCACATTATAGCACTTCATATTTTATTTTTCAAAATATTTTTACATTTTAACAATCTTTTTTTCTGCTACTTCCTTTGCTTTTTGAATCGTACGATATATAGAATATCCACTTACTTCTTGAAATTCTTTATCAATTTTTTTCTCCGCTGCCTTCGATGGCACAATCTCTTTAAAACGACGATATAATTCCATCAAATCTTCTCTCAAAACTCCTTTTTCGTATACCTTTTCAATCGCTTCATAAAACTTTACAACTGCTACCATTTCTTCATTTGACCAATTGTAATCAAGTGGATATTGATATTCCATTTTTGCACCTCATTCAGTATTCTTTCTTTTTCCATTATGCTACCTTTAAGACAACCTTTTATTCTTCACTATAGCCACTCTGCATTATACACCATTTATCCATTTCAATGGAATTGTCTTCCTCTTTGCAGTATTTAAAATATAACTATTAAACATACTCACCTTGAAAATGCGATTTTTCTATACATCTATAATTATTGGTGATATAATGCTTTTGTTTTATAGAGAATAAAGTGAGACTACCATCCCCAAAAAGGCTTTTGCGAATGGCAGAAAAACAAGTCAAGTTCTAAAAGTTTGTCATCTTAATTTCCTTTTAGAATGAGATGAAATCATATAAAACAAACTCTAATAAATATTACGAAGAAGAAGGGGTGTATAGATTGTCCCAATACGAAACACCATTGTTTACCGCTTTAGTTGAGCACAGTAAGCGAAATCCAGTTCAATTCCATATTCCTGGTCATAAAAAAGGACAGGGCATGGATCCTACATTTCGCGAATTTATTGGGCATAATGCATTAGCAATTGATTTAATTAATATTGCGCCGCTCGATGATTTACATCATCCAAAAGGTATGATTAAAGAAGCACAGGATTTAGCAGCCGCTGCTTTCGGTGCAGATCATACGTTCTTTTCTATTCAAGGTACAAGTGGTGCAATTATGACAATGGTGATGAGCGTGTGCGGTCCTGGGGATAAAATCCTCGTGCCACGGAATGTGCATAAATCAGTAATGTCAGCTATTATTTTCTCAGGTGCAAAACCAATTTTCATGCATCCTGAGATTGATCCGAAGCTCGGTATTTCACATGGGATCACAATTCAATCTGTCAAAAAGGCTCTTGAAGAGCACTCAGATGCGAAAGGCTTACTTGTTATAAATCCAACATATTTTGGGTTTGCTGCAGATTTAGAGCAGATTGTAGAATTAGCTCATTCTTACGATATTCCTGTACTTGTTGATGAGGCTCACGGTGTTCATATCCATTTTCATGATGAACTACCAATATCAGCTATGCAAGCAGGTGCAGATATGGCAGCAACAAGTGTTCACAAATTAGGTGGGTCTTTAACCCAAAGCTCTATTCTTAATGTAAAAGAAGGTCTTGTGAACGTAAAGCATGTCCAATCCATTATTAGCATGCTTACGACTACATCAACTTCTTACATTTTGTTAGCATCCCTTGATGTTGCTAGAAAACGTCTTGCTACCGAAGGAACAGCTCTCATAGAACAAACAATACAATTAGCTGAGCATGTTCGTAATGCTATTAATGCTATTGAACATCTTTATTGTCCTGGAAAAGAAATGCTAGGAACAGATGCTACTTTTAACTATGATCCTACAAAGATAATTGTATCTGTAAAAGATTTAGGTATTACAGGCCATCAGGCTGAAGTATGGCTTAGAGAACATTACAACATTGAAGTAGAACTCTCTGATTTATATAACATACTTTGTCTTATCACATTTGGAGATACAGAAAGTGAAACAGATACACTTATTACAGCATTACAAGATTTAGCAGCAACATATAGAAATAGAGCAGACAAAGGTGTTCAAGTACAAGTAGAAATACCTGAAATACCTGTGCTAGCACTTTCTCCTAGAGATGCTTTTTATTCAGAAACAGAAGTCATTCCATTTGAAAACGCAGCAGGTCGTATTATAGCTGATTTTGTTATGGTTTATCCGCCAGGGATTCCAATCTTTACTCCGGGGGAAATTATTACACAAGATAACTTAGAGTATATTCTTAAAAATTTAGAAGCTGGGTTACCTGTACAAGGTCCTGAAGATATGACATTACAAACATTACGTGTTATTAAAGAGTACAAGCCTATCAGTTGATAGGCTTTTCTTTCACCTTTTTTCTCTTTTTTTCATACGATACTAAAGAATTTGACATTCCCACCCTAATGGGGCAAGCTGACTAACATCAGTGGGATTCTTGCTACCTAAGGCGAAGTCCATTTCTGGTATCGCTGACGTGCAAGATTGCGGTGTGCCATCACCACTCTCACAACAAATCGTATAGGTTCGTAAGCTACGGTACTATACCATACCGTACAGATTCGTGTTCAGGTGTTTTAGCGTCTTGTTCTTGACGACACATATCATTTTACCGATAGCTTGAATTCGGCTATCGAACTCCCTATGCTATCTTTTTTCAAAGAACACATTGGCGTTTTAAAGACTTGTACTTGTCTGTAGTTAAAGTCTACCAAAATATAAAGTGAAACTTTAATCAGTGGGGTTTTGTTCATCCCCACTGATTATTAGCCTTCACCAATCGGGCGTTTACGGGCAGCAGGGCTCCAGCCGAATTTTGAGGTGGAATTCTTACTGCCCGCAAATAGCGGGATAAATGTTTTTCTATGAAAAAGCGATACTTTCATCCTATGTCTAAAGTCCAATATAGGCTTTCCCGTATCGCGAAATCTGTAACGTATAGGTGGGGATACCATTATGATTGTGATAGGCCGTTCTATTGTACACCCTTATATCACAAATGAATATGAGCCATTTGCAGCTGAAAAACAACAGATTTTATCCATAATGGCGGGAAATCAAGAAGTTTATTCCTTCCGAACAGCCGATGAACTCAGCTTTGATCTTAATTTACGAGTTAATATTATTACTTCCGCGCTAGAACTTTTTCAAAGTGGATTTCAGTTTCGTACGTTTCAACAATCTTTTTGCAACCCTCAGTTTTGGGAAAGAACATCACTTGGCGGATTTCAACTACTCCCAAACATAGCCCCTTCCATTGCCATCCAAGATATTTTTAAAAACGGAAAACTATATGGAACTGAATGTGCCACCGCAATGATTATCATTTTTTACAAAGCATTACTATCATTATATGAGGAAAAAACTTTCAACCGTCTATTCGCAAACCTCTTACTTTATACATGGGACTACGATCGCGACTTAAAGCTCATAACAAAAACGAGTGGCGATATCGTTCCAGGTGACCTCGTTTACTTTAAAAATCCACAAGTTAATCCAGCTACGATTGAGTGGCAAGGAGAAAATACAATCTATCTAGGAAACTTCTTTTTTTACGGACATGGCGTAGGCGTAAAAACGAAAGAGGAAATTATTTATTCATTAAATGAACGAAGGATTCCTTATGCTTTTATTTCAGCTTATTTAACCGATTTTATTACTCGTATTGATAGCCGTATGATGAGTCAATATGCCCCTCCTAACACGCCACAAACATCAATAGGATTTATTCCTATTAGAGATGATGCAATTGTTGCAACAGTCGGGCATACAACTACAATCTATTAAAAAAACGCCTACATGTGTAGGCGTTTTTTCTTAATTATTAAGCTTTTGTATGTTCTGTATGGTCACATTCGCAATGAGATCCACATTTCCCATAAAGTACTGTTGATTTTTCATCTTCAAAATGTCCGATTGTTCCTTCACAAACTTGGCATACGATTGTTCCCATTTTCATTTCCCCCTGAGTTTAAAGAATAATCTACTTATATATGATTAAGCTTTCGCATTGTCTCTACTAGCACAGTCACAATTGGAACCACATTTCCCATAAAGTACTGTCGTTTTCTCATCTTCAAAATGTCCAATTGTTCCTTCACAAACTTGGCATACGATTGTTCCCATTTTTCATTTCCCCCTAAGTTTATGGTCCTAAAAACTTTTAGCTGTCAATTTCCTATCAATTATTGGGCTTTTGTATGTTCTGTGTGATCACATCCGCAAGATCCACATTTCCCGTAAAGTACCGTTACTTTCTCATCCTCGAAGTGTGCAATTGTACCTTCACAATCTTGACATACGATTGTTCCCATTTTTCATTTCCCCCTAAGTTTATAATCCCAAAAACTTTTGTAACCGCTTAACTTTCTGTCTTTATTTTAATATGTTATACTTTTTACGTCAATAGGTTTTTAGTATAACACATTAAATATTTTAAAATTAAATTAGTATGCGATATTAACACAAAAAAACAGCCATATCTCATACGTACGACTGTTTCTTGTTAATTATTCTTCATACTCCGCATGCAAAGAAGTAGACGGAACAAGAAATTTAAAAAACTGAGCTAACTCCTCCGCCTCCTCTTCCGATCCTAACTTAAAAGTTTCCTGTATATATGGAATATTTTCTACATCATCTCTCCCAAGCAAAGTAGATCTCCCTGTTTGCATACAAACAATAAGTGGCTTTCCAAAAAACATATTTGTATAAATAACTCCAAAATCATAACGTGTATCATGCGTCATAAATCCTAAAAATCGTACCTTCACACTTTCATGCTCATCATACAATTTTTCAAACATGAGTTTCCACCTTTCTAAATAACACTTCCTACTCATTAATATATTAAACAAAAAAAGTAATACTCCTTTTAATTGTCAAAAAATTCAGTAGGATGTAGAATGATATTATTCTACTAAGCTAAGGGGGAATTTGTATGCAACACGCCTTTATCACACTTGTACCTAAATCCAATCAACAATCTGTTTCAATAGAAGATGTTAAACACCTTTTTCATAACTATAAAACCGTTACTTCCAAGACTGGTGATCAAATTAATTATGCTTATACAAATACAGCTTTTCCTTATGAAATATTAGATACATCAGCAACAACATTAAAACTCCAATCGAGTCACGATCGATATGATTCTATTTATGTTGGGATTGGAATAGAAAAGGAACAATCTTTTATTCAGGTTTCTTTGCCTACTACAGCAACATTTGGTGATAAAGGAAAAGCAAATGAATTTAGCCGTTTTCTAGCGAAGAAATTAGAAGGAGAGTTACAACTATTTAAT
>NZ_JBFPJH010000079.1:0-13441 GCF_040838255.1 Bacillus sp. C30
GTCTAACATCGTTAAAAGATTGTCGCGTTCTTCTTCACTTAATCCTTTAAATGCTGAAGTAGCGAAACGCTCTTTTTCCTCTTGATACACTTGAATTTTATTTCGCCCCTCTTCTGTAAGAGAAACTAACGTAATTCTGTTATCATCTGGATTTTTACGTCTTGTAATCATTCCGTTTGCTTCCAGCTGTTTTAAATGCCTCGTAATCGCGGCATTATCAATATTCACTTCTTGCTGAAGTGCTTTTTGACTAATTTCATCTACTTCATATAACTGAAGTATAAGCTCTAGTCTAGATTGACTCATACCCGTACACCCTTCAAACTTCGAACTTACTTCTTTATTTAGAAAGTGTAATTTATATAAAATTATTGCTTCTTTTGAGCATGAACTTGTCAAATTACCCCTCCTTTACATGCAAAACAAAAATATTTGATGTATCAATAGTTGATATGTCAATTAATATAATCTATATCGATTTATAATGCAAGCATTTTGTTTTCACTATTTATTTTTTTGAAATTCGTCTATTAATATTTTTCCAAAATAAGACGTTTTATGACGTTACAAAAAATGTAAATTACATTATAATAGTAATAATTCAAATGACTGGAGAGTGATTGTAATGCGGCAATACACAAATAGAAATGAGGAAATGAAAATGGAAAATGAAATGAGGATATTTATATATGACAACAATAAATATAGGGATTGTCGCGCACGTAGACGCTGGCAAGACGAGTTTGACTGAGCGAATTCTTTATGAGACGAATGTGATTAAAGAAATTGGCCGAGTAGATAGTGGTAATACGCAAACTGACTCAATGGAATTAGAAAGACAACGCGGAATTACGATTAAAGCATCTGTCGTTTCTTTCTTTATTGATGATTTAAAAGTAAATGTTATTGATACACCTGGACATGCTGATTTTATCGCTGAAGTGGAGCGATCATTCCGCGTTTTAGACGGTGCGATTTTAGTTATCTCTGCCGTTGAAGGTGTGCAAGCACAAACGAAGATTTTAATGCGGACATTACAGAAATTAAACATACCTACTATATTATTTGTTAATAAAATAGACCGTAGTGGCGCAAATACTGAAAAAGTTGTGAAACAAATAAAAGAGCTTCTTTCAAATGAAGCATCCCCCTTCTACTCTGTAGAAAACGAAGGTACAAAGGACGCTCGGATTATTGAATATAAATCCTATGACGATTGTATTGAACGATTAGCACCATTTAACGAATCATTGCTTGAGTCATATGTAAATAACGAAATAATACCGGATGCACTATTAAGAAAAGAACTCGAAAAGCAAATACAGCAAGCAAATGTGTTTCCTATCTTTTTTGGTTCAGCAATGACAGGTATAGGAGTAACTGAATTACTTAAAAATATTTCAGCCTTAATTCCAGCTACTAAATCGGCACAAGATGAAACATTATCCGGTGTTGTTTTTAAAATTGAACGTGAATCTTCTGGCGAAAAGATTGCTTACGTAAGACTATTTTCTGGTTGTTTACACGTTAGAAAATATGTTGATATACAGCGTGGAGAGTCTCTACCACATAAGGAAAAGATTAAAAAAATGTGCATGTTTCATAATGGAGATGCCGTTCAATCTTCTACTGTTCAAAGCGGAGAGTTTTGCAAAGTATGGGGACTTACGAATATCAAAATTGGTGATATTATCGGTAAGCGGACGGATTATATAAAGGATATTCACTTTGCCGAACCACAAATGGAAGCTGCTATTGAAGCAGTGCCTAAAGAGCGAATTCATGATTTATACGCTGCACTTATGGAGCTATGCGAAGAAGATCCTCTCATTAAAGTTTGGAAAGACAATGTTCATAATGAACTATACATTCGCCTTTTCGGTGAAGTGCAAAAAGAAGTTATTGAAACAACACTTTATGAAAAATACCGTCTACAAGTTACCTTTTCAAACACGCGAGTTGTATGTATTGAAAAACCAATTGACTTAGGGAATAGCGTTGAAGTAATGGGTGAAAAAGAAAATCCTTTTTACGCAACAATTGGGTTCAAAGTTGAACGTGGCGCGCTTAACTCTGGCATAACGTATAACTTAGGTGTTGAACTTGGATCACTGCCTTTAGCATTTCATAAAGCGATTGAAGATACAGTATTTCAAACGTTAAAACAAGGTTTATTTGGATGGGAAGTTACGGACATTATCGTCACATTAACACATACCGGCTATGCCAGTCCTGTTACAACAGCGAGTGACTTTAGAAATTTAACACCGCTCGTATTAATGGATGCTTTAAAACAAGCCAAAACATGTGTATTTGAACCAATAAATGAATTTGAATTAACTGTTCCGGAGCACGCAATTAGTACCGCAATGTATAAACTAGCTGCTATCCCAGCAACTTTTGCAGAGCCTACGTTGCATAATGATTCTTACCATTTAACAGGATCATTACCTGTTGCAAAAACAGAGGATTTTAAACGAATGCTCCATTCATTTACTGAAGGAGAAGGTATCTTTATAACAAAGCCAACTGGTTTCACAAAGCTGACGGCTCCCTTCCCTACTCGAAAACGTGTTGACTTTAATCCGCTAAATCGGAGGGATTATTTTCTTCGTGTTTTGAAGGCTTATTAAATAAAAAAGAGGTGCCATTCGCACCTCTTTTTGCATGTATTGATAGGTTAGTTTTTCCTAACAACTTCTTTAAGTTTTTCTATTATTTTTGCTATCGCTTCGATCGAATTCTCGGTTTCAAATTCTCCAACATTTACAGAATGGTTAGCGTTTTTGACAACTTCAATCTGTAAATTCGTTTTATGTAACTGATTTATTTGATTTGCATTATATTGATGATCTTTATCTCCAATTACTAAAAGCCCTTCGTGATGACTATGTAAGATCGAATCAAAAATAGAATCAAAAGTTAGTAATGGTGTAAGCAATATCATTTTTGACCGTAGAAATTCTTCTCTCTTCATTAAATCATTCGCAATCGGGATTGTTCCGAGTGATTTTCCTAAAAACATCGAATTGCTATATTGCCCACTTTTTAGCACTTCAATAATGACAGGATTAATATCATCCATCATTACTTTCGTTATTTCTTCCATTGGTTTTTCCATTAATTGTCCATCGTAGGAATAATGAATATGTACTACATCTATTTTATTTTCAAGCATAAGCATCGTTGCATAATAAAATAACGGCTTGTCATAATTGTAGCCTGAACCTGAGAACATAAAACAAATTGTATTAGAACCTTTTTCGATATGTGTGTAACGAATGACTTTATCATCTATATGTATCTCTTTTTTAGTCCCCTTCACCGTTTTCCCCTCCAAGCACGCTTACTTTTGTAAAACGATATGTTCTGTATGAACTGATACATCCTTTACTTTATCTTTTATAAACGCTGGCTGTAAGTTATATGCATGTAACTCTTCTACCGGCACCCACTTAAATAAATATTTTCTACCTGCTTCTTCAAGAATATATTGATCCGCCCCATTTGCAGGTAATTCATGCAATTCTACTTCATAATAAAAACTAATCTCATGAAACTTTCGCTCAGAAAGTGTAAAGAAGTTTTCTACTGACCATATTAATCTCTTCACTTCAATAGGTACGCCTAGTTCTTCTGCAAGCTCTCGTTTTAACGCATCTTCACTATTTTCTAGCATTTTCACTCTTCCGCCTGGTACGTACCAAAAATCTTCACCGTCACCTTGCAGAATGAGTATTTTATTATCATGTTTACAAATTGCTCCGACTCGGTAATTAAAACATGTTTCCTCTACTTTAAACGTAAGATCCACAACAAACCCCTCCAATGTATCATTACAAAACTATTATTTATGTGCTGTACAAATAAGATTACTAAATTTTTCTATTTCATTCAATGATTTTCGAACTTTCCGAAAACTACACTTACCTTTTTGTCATTACAGGTATTTATACATATGTTACAATCACAATGCATACTAGAAAAGCAATATGGGGGTACGAATGGAAACGTTATTAATCCAGCAAACTGAGAAATCAAATAAGTTTTGGAAAATCGTTGTGAAAGATAGAGACTACGTTGTGTTTTACGGAAAAATTGGCACAGCTGGTAGTGTGAAAGCGAAAGAGTTTGAAACAGAAGAAGAATGCATAAAAGAAGCTAACAAACTAATCGCTTCCAAACGAAAAAAAGGATATACCGACCCTATTCTAGGGGAAGATTACATAAAAGAAAAAACGATAACAGAAGAAGAATTTTGGGAGATAATCGCTCGTGCAAAAACGAAAGGCGAAGACCAAGAAGAACAAATAGAATGGCTCACTTCTCACCTTTCTAAACGTACAGTACATGAAATTGTAGCTTTTGACACACATATGCATCGTATTTTAAAAGCTTCCTATACGCCTCACTTATGGGCAGCTGCATATATTATTATGGGTGGTTGTTCGGATGATAGCTTTGATTATTTCCGTGGATGGTTATTATATCAAGGAAAAGAGACTTACGAAGCATGTATTGAAAATCCAGAACGGTTAATTCCTGTATTAGAAAATTTGAGCGAGTATGATGTTCCAGAAATAGAAGAACTTACGCTATATTTCGGACAAGAAGTATATTTGGAGAAGACTGGGGATGAAGATGATACATACTTTACACTATACCATGTCTTATCAAATGAAGAATTTGAGGAAGTTGATATCGAGTTAGACTGGGATGAAGATGACGAAGAAGGTTTGAAAAAGATGTTTCCTAAGCTATGGGAAATGTACGGGGAAGAACCGATTGAGTGGTAGACTAATATTAGGACTCTGTTTAACCAATAGACAGAGTCCTTTTTTCATAAGATTCTTATTTAACCTCTCTTTATTTCATACCACTTATCTAACAGCACCTTTTCTCTTTCAATTGAAATACCTGCCTTTAATTCCCTATGTTTCGTTTCTTTCATCCACTCATACACGTCTGTAACAGTATCTTCTAAACTTCTAAAAGTAAGACCCTCTTTAACTGCGCTCTCTATATTAATAGAAAATCCACCTTTCCACGGCTTCATTTCACCTTCTAATGCAAAAGTTTCTGGAAGCCATAACGGCATTTCAATCCACGGCTGCACTTTATATTCCTTCATAAATGATTCATCTACCCAAACGAATTCAGCATCGCTATTTGTAACCTTTTTACACGTATTTAATAGCTCTTCCATCGTCAATTCATCTTTCGGACCCGTTACATTAAATGTACCTACTTTATTGTTTTCTGCCATGTTTAGTCCAAAGCTTGCGACATCTTTTATATCAACGAACTGTACTGGGCGGTCTTTCCTACCAGGAACTAACATATTACTGCCCTTTGCTACGCGCTGAATCCAGTATGGAAGCCGATCTGTATAATCAAACATTCCTGAAAGAAGTCCTGCTCTTACGTGTAAAACGCGATCCGGCCAATACTTCTCTGCCTCTGTTTCACATAATACTTTTAACGCACCGTAATACTCATATGGAGATATTTCACCATTCTCTACAGCTTTCACCTTATCGCTTGGTGGTTCAGGTTGTAATATATAGTCTTCTTTTATGTGATGCGGGATCCAATCTTTATATACGGAAAGGCTTGAGATGAATGTATAGTGCTTTATATTATCTTTAAGTACTTCTCCTACATTCCTAATGTGATGAGGAGAAAATCCACATGTATCTATGACCATATCCCATTTTCGATTTACTAAACTTGAAACATCATCATTTCTGTCACCGATTAACTGCTCTACTTCAGGAAAAATTTCTTTATTTGTTCCACGGTTGAATAATGTAACTTCATGCCCTCTATTCAAAGCCTCTTCTACGAAAGCCCTTCCTAAAAAACGTGTACCGCCCAGTATTAGAATCTTCATTCTTTTTCCCCCATTCAATCAAGCGCATGATTAAAAACCTTTTCTTTTGTTTAACGATTTTCCCTTGTAAAAAGTTACGGGTATTTTTCATTTTTTTCTATAGTTAATATAACGTCATCTAAATTTGCAACTTGTGACATAACTTTTTATCGAATTCGACAGTAATGAAGACGATAAAGAGGGGTTGAAAAATATTTCAACTAAGTCATAGTGATAAGTACACATCTACGAAAATACTTATTTATACGAGCAATGCTCCTGTCAATTTGGCAGGAGCATTGTTTTTTCAACCTCTATTTACTTTTATATACTTGAATTGAAATGATCGAAATTAAACTGAGCAACCCCATAAATAAACAAGTCACGCCTAGAATTGTATAAGAATTTCCGTATCCTTGTAATAAAGCTAAATACGTACTTGTATCCATATGACCGCCCTGCTCTGCAACAGATTCACTTGTTGCCTTACTCCCCATTTCTAGTGCATTTATTAGTACATACACACCGATAATAGCTACTAAAGCTGAAATGATTTCTACAACATTAGACTTTGTCATCATACCCTCACCTTTCAAACAACGTCTTTTATCCATCTAGTGAAATCTCTTTCTATCTCTTACTTATATATAATAGCAAAAAATGGTATAAAATTCCAATTCATACCATATTTTAAACTAAATTTAATTATTTGACTGTACACTAGAAAGAATATATTTTGAAATTAGCTCCCCCCATATATCCTTCACTTCCGGTATAATCTCAGATGCAATCGCCACCACCAATTCCTTCTCCGGAATACAACAAATCATATTCCCACCATCACCCATGGCACAGTATGAAAAGACCCCATCTTCTTCTCGTAACCACCATAAGTAACCGTATTGATTTGAATTCATCGCTATGGATTCTTGTACCCACGATTTTGAAAGAATTTCCTTTCCATTATGAATACCTTCATTCAAATACATCTGTCCAAACTTAGCCATATCTCTAGCTGCTAACGTAAGTCCCCATCCGCCAGTTGAAATACCATTGGGATCGTGAACCCATCCCTTTACATCTTTTCCGAATAAGTCATCAAATCCAAATGCTTTCATATTGTAGTTTGGAATTTCTCTTATGCCGATAGGCTGGAATAGATATTCGTTCGCAAACTCACGAGCACTTTTCCCTGTTACACTCGTAATAATTGCTGATAGTACATGTGCGCCTGCCGATGAATATTTAAAAGGTCCAATTTCTCCACCTTTTCCTGCCCTATTTAACGTATACTTCACCCAGTCCATTTGTGTACATAGTTCTTCTAACGGTTCCTGCCAGTCTATATAAGGATATGGAGCTGTCATTGTAAGAAGGTGTCGTACTGTTATTTCAGATGAATTACAATTATATTCTGGGAAAAATTCTATTACTCTTTGATCAACGCTCTTTATATACCCTTTATCTACACATATCCCAATTAACGCGGAGATTATCGTCTTTGTGACAGATGCTACATGACGTGCATCATCTGGACCGTAACCATTATAATAATTTTCAAAAGTAACATTACCTTTTTGTACAACTAATACACCATTTATATTTTTATAGTTTTCTTTTATAGTCCAATCTAACTGTTCAGCAGTTTTCATCGTTCTTCCCCCTTAATCTATGATTAAAAAGGTTCGATAGGTACATATATATCAACTATATGTTTATGTTCGGGATGCTGCCTTGGATCATTTCTATATACTTCGAAAGGATACGAATCTTTCGGTTTATATCCGCTATTTGGCAACCATTCACCGTACAAGAAATTCCATGCTCCTTTATATTCATCTTGGAATATTTCAAAATGACCTACCGCATACTTGCCTGAAGGTATTACCATTATTCCAATGTCGCTCGTTTCTACTGCGGACTCATCTGGAATTGTTATACATAGACTTGTTCTTAAATGATAGTCCTCAGTAAATTCATGATGATCGTGGTAAATGGTTAATACTTTCGTATCCTCAAATACATGATAGTTTTGCTCCGATGCGTAATGAAATAGTTTTTCTATCATTTTCGGAAAATCTATAGCTAAATCTTTATATGTACCTACATGTCTTATGTATGCGACGTTTACGTTGTCCGCTGTTACAATTTCGACCTCTCCTCGAACCTTCTTACACTCATTGTATTGAGAATCTTCGCTAACGTCTTTGCACTTCTTGCTATTGTGATTTCTATAGTGAGACGGACTTACTCCGTAATAACTTTTAAATGTACGGGAGAAAACTGCTGAATCTGTGAACCCGAAGTAATACGCAATGTCTGTAATCGTCATATCTGTACGATAAGTAAGAAGGTGTGTTGCCCTCTCTAATTTCAAACGATTCACATACCGAGATAACGACTCATCCATCATCCCTTTAAAAATTCTATGAAAATGAAATTTTGAAAAGCCTGCCACATTAGCTAAATCTTCAATTGAAAGTGAATCATTTATATGTGATTCTATATAGTCTTGCACTTTATAAACACGTCGTAAATACTCGTTTCTACTTTGAGAACTCTCCATATTTATCACTCCTCACAACAAAAAGGCTAACGTTAAGCTAGCCTCCTTTTACACATTTTTTAAAAATAACACTCTACTACCGCCGTTCCCATCATAATTTGTATGTACCGATACACCCTCTACCTCATCATCCCCAGCCTCAATTCGAAAGCCAGTTTCTTGATGGAACTGTATCGACTTTTTATTAATTGGTGACGTAATTGCTTTTACAACTTTACGGTTATTTGCACGAGCAGCATCAAAGAAATAAGAATACAATGTCGATGCGATTCCTCTTCTTCTAAACTTCGGATTTACACCTATAAAATGAACATATGCTTCATCTTTATATGTTTGTGAAAAGAATCCACATAAGAAACCTAACGTTTCGCCATCTTCTTCAATGATAAAACTCGTTTCTTGAAAGTGAACGAAAAACAACTTCGGCAACATACTAGCCATATCTCTTCCGCCCCACCAATCATTTAATACAGAATGAATCTTTACATAATCTTCCCCTTGAATGTTTCTTACTCGCATGTATTTCTCCCTCTCACTCACTTCATTTTTTCATATATTTTAATAACCGTTTCGACTAACAGAATGAATACCCAAATACCTGAAAATACAAGAACAGACTGGAATATCGATCCAATTATCATAACACCAACTGCACCTGTTATTGAAAATGATATTCCACCAAGCCCTGGATCCTGTATAAGTGCTCCAGCAGAAAAAGCAGTTATAATAGATACTATTAAATAAATAACACTCATTATTTTTAATATTTTTATAGAAAGATACGAGGTTTGTTCTTGCTCCACTTGTGATAATTCGATTTCCCCACTCGCAATTCCTTTTTGCAAACAGTCTTCACATAGAAATTCTTCTTTAATTTTTTTACCACCATGCAATGTACCTGTTATTTCTTTACATCGTGAACACTTTCGATTTATCATGTTGATATCACTCCACTCATATAAGATTATACTTACATAATTCTACATTTACCTTAATATCCCTTTTATGTATTTTATAGAGAAAGGTCGTGTTTTATGATTTCGAAACCGACATTTATCTCTAAAAACCCTACCGTCCAGTATGTATTACGGCCTAGTTGCTATGCGGTTATTTTTAACAATACTTGCTCAAAAATAGCTATCATCGAAAAAGGAGAACATTACTTTTTACCTGGTGACGGTATGGAAAGTACGGAAACGAAAGAAGCATGTTTACATCGTGAATTACTAGAGGAATTAGGTTGGGCGATTGAAATTGATCGTTCTATCGGTAATGCAGCACGATATTTTTATGCCGAAAAAGAAGATTCATGAAGTTGAAGTTCATGAATAAGACCATATTTTACAATGGATGTCTCCATCGCTTGCTATAGAACATTTAATTCATGATCATCAAAAATGGGCTGTTGAACAAGCGCTTTTATTACGAAATAAAAAATGATCTCCTTCTATATAAAAGAGATCATTTTTACTACTAACTTACTTTTTTCAAATTGAGAGCTGGCTTTTTGATTCCGCCTTTTTTTACAACATATAAGCCGATGAAGATTATAAGACCGCCAACGAGTTGCATCATATTGATTTGCTCTCCAATTGTTACAGCTGCAAAGATAACTGCGAACAATGGTACCAGATACATATAAACCATTACTTTCGTTGAACCGATTTTACTAATACCGACATACCACATTGCAAGTCCGAAGATTGTCGCAAAGACGATTGAATATGCTAGTGATCCCCAGCTTGGCGTATCTACTGGCCACGTTAATGTATTTACATTGAATAAACAGTATATAACGAGAGGTACAATTCCAATTAAAGTAGACCATGATGTGACTCTCATTGCGGAGTATTTTGTGATAAGTGGTTGCGCTAAAATGGGATACCATCCCCACGCAATTGCTGCGACTAATCCAATTACATTTCCGAGCCACGCATACTCGTATGTAGCTCCTCCCGTATGCCCTGTTAATAAAACGAATGCTGCACCAATAAACGCTACTATTGAACCAATTTGTACTTTCATCGAAAAACGTTCTTGTTTGTGCAATACTGCTAATATCCCTGTAAATATAGGTGACATCGCAATTAATAATGAGGCGTTCGTTGCTGAAGTATATTTCACAGATAGCATAAACATCGTTTGATACATTGTCGTTCCAACGATACCGACTGCTAGTAATCGTAACCAATCTTTTCTTTCAATACGTAATGAGCGTTCCATTAAAAATGTAATAAGTAATAATACCGGTGATGCTACTAAAAATCGTAAACTATTAAATTGAATGGATGACATATATGCCACGCCATACTTTCCAATTGTATAATTTGCTCCCCATACTAATGCTACTGATACTAGGAGCCATTCCATTTGCCATCGTTTCATCCGAATCTCCCCTTCCCTATTTAGCATAGTAAAATTGGCTGGATATAACACCGTCCAATTGGCTGTTTTTTTACCCAGCCAATTTGTTATACTTAATGTATATAAGATTTGCGGAGGCGTTTGTATGGAATGGAAGCTAGATAACGACAGTAAAATCCCAATTTATCAGCAAGTTGTTGACTTTATTGAAAAACGTATTACATACGGAGAACTTCCCCCAGGTAGCTTCCTCCCTTCAGAACGGAAATTAGCTACGCAGTTAAATGTAAACCGAAGTACGGTAACAACTGCTTATAATGAACTACGTGCTATGGGAATTGTAGAAAGTACGACTGGTAAAGGTA
The DNA here is from genome assembly GCF_040838255.1 of Bacillus sp. C30. NCBI lineage: Bacteria > Bacillati > Bacillota > Bacilli > Caryophanales > Bacillaceae > Bacillus > Bacillus sp. C30. Next base: position 11,168 of record NZ_JBFPJH010000079.1, read on the forward strand.
CACGTGTAAGTACACATATGTGGGGCGTTTCTCCAACATTAACGCCGAACTGGAGAGGTTTCGTAGAAGGTGGTACTTTTTTACCAAACTTACCGTTACTTCGCCATATTCGGGCAGAAGTACAACAAAATGACAACATTATAGATTTCGCAAACGGAGAGCTCGGTTGTAACCTTTATCCTCACGATCAACTACAAACAATTTTACGAGAACAACCGTTAACGCATTCATTAAGTTATGATCATCCGCAAGGCTATCTCCCGCTAAGACAAGCGGTAGTAAAATATATGAAGGAATATTTAAAAGTTGAAGCGACCGAACAATCGATTATGATTACATCCGGCGCCCAACAAGCACTTCACCTTATCGTACAATGTTTATTAAATCCAGGTGACGCAGTCGCTTTCGAAAGCCCTTCACACTGTTATTCATTACCGTTATTCCAATCGGCAGGTATTCGTATTTTTCCATTACCTGTCGATGAACACGGTATTAATCCAGACGATGTGCAAGAGCTATATAGAAAACACCGTATTAAAATGATTTTTTTAAATCCAAATTTCCAAAATCCTACGGGAACGATGCTGCATCCAAACCGTAGAAAGAAACTGTTATCACTTTGCGCAGACTTACGAATTGCGATTGTTGAAGATGATCCATCTAGTTTACTTACGCTAGAAAAGAAACAACCTTGTCCTACTTTGAAATCGATAGATGAAAACGGAACAGTCATTTATGTACATTCCTTATCTAAAATGATTGCACCAGGTTTACGAGTTGGCTGGCTTGTCGCCCCTCAGTCTGTAGTAGAGAGGTTATCAGACGCAAGGCACCAAATGGAATTAGGAATGAGTATATTCCCGCAGTGGCTTATCCAACAATTTTTCGAAACAGTTCCATTTCAGTCGCATATAGTTCCTTTACGAAAGCAACTAGCAGACAAAAGAGACATTATCGTTCGTGCCCTAAACGAGCAACTTCACGATAAAATCTCTTTCTCAAGCCCAACCGGTGGTATATACATATGGGGAAAATTAAACGAACCTATAAACGAAAAACAACTCATTATGCAAAGCTTAAAACAAGAAATCGCCTTTATGCCGGGTAGTATTTTCGGTGCTAAAGACGGTTATATTCGTTTATCTTACGGGAAAGTGAATATTGATCAAATTGAAAAAGGTATTTCTCGTTTGCGTGAGGCTATTTTGGTTTGTGGGAAATAACATTATGTAAAGAAGTCTCGTTTGACAAAAGCAAAATCTACCATTATTATCAACACGAACCTATTCATAGGAGTGATAAAATGAAGATTTACGTTGATGCAGATGCTTGTCCTGTAAAAGATGTGATTATTTATGAAGCTACGAATGCCGAAATTCCTGTTACCCTCGTTACTAGTTTCTCTCATTATTCTAATGCTAAGCAGCCAACAGGTGTGGAAACAATTTATGTTGATTCCGGAGCAGATGCTGCGGATTACCGGATTATGCAGTTAGCAAAAAAAGAAGATTTAATCGTAACGCAAGATTACGGTCTTGCTTCGCTTGCTTTAGCAAAAGGCTGTATCGTTCTACACCATAAAGGCTATAAGTATACGAATGAAAACATTGAACAACTATTACAAACACGTTATTTAAGTGCAATGGTTCGAAAAAGCGGCAAGCGTACAAAGGGGCCAAAACCATTTACAGCAGAAGATAGAGAGAAATTTAGAGAGCTTTTTAAAAAAGAGATTTCACTCTAGAAATGAACTGTCTATCTGTAGGGAAAACTTAGCAAAGAAAAGAAGAGAATATCCACATTAACATTCTCTTCTTGAGGTTTACCCGTTTAAAATGAAGGTAAATTATCTAAGTTATTTTCTTTCATACCATCAGGTTCACTACGTATAATATCCCTGCCATACTTATGAAATACGTCCACATGAGCTAACTTTCCTGATTTTGCTTCATCAAGGGCAGTAATATAATCTAATTCTCTGCCACTACTTGTTTTAAAAGCAATTAAATCACCTTCATCATTTTTACGAACGGCAACAATTTGTTCTGCTCCTGAATTGACTTCATTGTCTACTTCAAATTGAGCTTGCTCTTCTCCTTGATGTAAGTAATCATTATAAACTTTTTCAAAGTCTTTTTTGTCCATAAATTTCACCTCCAACACATTTTATTAGTATGGTTGTGAGGTGTTGGTTTTATGTAAATTGCTCTAAACTTTAGTATTTTCAAATGAAAATATAGTCCCCTCACTATTTGATTGTAAAGTGTATTTTAT
>NZ_JBFPJH010000006.1:0-48325 GCF_040838255.1 Bacillus sp. C30
AGGAATCATCCTTTTTACATAGATTATACCCTAGATTTTAGACAGGTTCTAAGAAGACTTATAATATTGGGTGTTATTTTGCAAATTTCGATGTTAGGTTGGATTAAGTTAATTCGTGAATGGTGAGATAGTTCCTTTCTGTGCATAGTTTCGTTTGTACTATATTGATCACACTAAAAAATTACAAATATAGAAAGGATGAGATGAATGACGAGATTGAAGCAAGTTTTTGGTATTATTATTAGTTTTTTTGTTTTTTGGTTCAGTATGCTCGGTGTACAAATGTTTGCTGAGTTTTTAGATATTGAGTCATTGAAGTTTGTTGCAGGAAAATCGGAGGCGGCGCGTACTTTTTATTCTCCGTATCCGTTTTTAATTGTTTTCCTTATTACGTTACTTTCCTTATATTTCTTTGTAATAAAGCTTGGTAGATCTAAAAAAGAGAAATTCCCGGCATTAGAGGAGAAGAACGAAGAATTACGATAAAAAATCCCCCGCTTTCAGCGGGGGGTTATGTTTAGGTGATGGAAGTGAACGGGCCCCTTGCGCTTTTAGGGGATATATCCAGTTCCAGTGGCCAGCTTCACCTCCTAGGCCCTTGAGTCTAAGAACCTTCCCCACGAGAAGATAAAAAGCATCTTCTGTGAGGAAGAACCTTAGCCACCGGGCCTGGGCAGTCGGTTCCGCCTTTAAATGGGCCTCACTAATTCAAATTGTTCTCCTAGTTTTGCGTAGTTGTGTCCTGCTAGGCGGCTTATTGGTTTTAGTTCTTCGGCGTGAATTCGACCGTTTTCGTATAAGTGTTCAGCGACGTGAAAGCGAACGACGCGGCCGATTAGTAGGTCACAAGCTGGCGAGTCTTCGGTTCCGCCGAGTGGGATAGCGCGTTCTAATATGCACTCCATTCGAATGTTTGCTTCTTTAACCCCTGGTACTGAAATGACATCACTGTCAATCGGTGTTAGTTTTACTAATTCGATTTCACTTTCATTAGGAGGTAGGTTCGCTGCTGTTTCGTTGATCGCTTCTACGTAAGATTCATCAGAAATATGTACGACAAATTCCCCTTTTTCTATTGCGTTTCTGGAAGTGTCTTTCGGTTTTCCTTCTTTGCGTTGTACTGAAACTGAGATAAGTGGTGGATTGGCAGCGACGATATTGAAATAACTATATGGCGCACCGTTCAATACGCCATCTTTAGTTACAGAAGTAACGAATGCAACAGGACGTGGAATGATACTTCCTGTTAGTAATTTGTAATTATCTTTTTCGGTTTGTTCGTTTGGATTAATGGATAACATGTTGTAATCCCCTTTCTAAATATGAATACTTATTGTTCCTTTACAAGATATCAATGGGAATCTCCTGCTGAAAATAATATTTTTTTGATGATGTAAAAAAAAGAGATTACCTCGATTGTACTGAAGTAATCTCTTTTTTGGTAAATATCTTGAAATAGAGATAAATATTAAAGTAAAACGTAAGCGCCAGGTCCAATTAAAGCTACACCGATAGCGACAGCCATTAACATTAAATTATATTCGAATCCGTTTTGTGTTACCCAGTAACCATTTTTTCCGTGAACTGTGAAAATTGCTACTAACATTGTTCCTACGATAAATAAAGAACCAACTACAGTGAAAATACCTGCTGCGAATAAGAAACCACCTAATAGTTCAGTTGCGCCAGCCATAAATGCCATAAATACACCAGGACGTAAGCCGATTGACTCCATCCAGCCGCCAGTTCCCTTTAAGCCGTAACCGCCGAACCAACCAAATAATTTTTGAGCACCATGACCCATGAATGTAATTCCTATAATAAGACGAATAATAAGAAGACCGATATCCATCATTTTAAAAAACCTCCTAAAAGTTATTAACTTATCTTATGTAAGTAATAATAAAATAGTTACTTACTTTAGTCAAGTGGATTTCAACAAAAATTTGAAAGGAATTTTACAAATTAACAACAAAAAATAAAATGTAGTAAAGACCTCTAGACAAGTAAGTGAAAAAAAGAGAAAATATAAGTAGAAGTTAACTTCTCATTGTTATTCAGACAATCAGAATTGACTGGAATTTTGTGAAGCGCTACAATAAGAGTCTAGTAGTAATGACATGATTTATTTCGAAAGAGTTTTTACAGTATAACATTCGAAGTATGAAGTCTTACGTGTATTTCGATCTTGAATAGAGATTGCCCTATAAACTTTTAGGTAAATTATAAGGAGGACTATCCTATGTTTAAAAAATTATTCGGTTTTGGTTCAAAAACAAATGAAGAAACAATCGTAGCTCCATTAACTGGAGCAGTGAAAAATATTGAAGAAGTACCGGATCCAGTATTCGCTGGTCGTATGATGGGTGACGGTGTTGCGATCGATCCTACTGAAGGTGTAGTTGTATCTCCAGTTGATGGTGAAATCGTACAATTATTCCACACGAAACATGCTATTGGAATTAAAGCGAAAAACGGTACAGAAATTTTAATCCACGTTGGATTAGAAACTGTAAAAATGGAAGGTGAAGGTTTCGAAGCTCACGTTTCTGAAGGACAAGCTGTAAAAGCTGGAGATAAATTAATCTCATTCGACTTAGAATTGATTCGTGAAAAAGCGAAAAGCACAATTACTCCAATCGTTATTACAAACACAGATGCAGCTGAGTCTATTAAGACAACTGTAGGTGTAACAGCTACAAAAGGTTCAACAGAAGTAATGAAAGTTACAATGAAATAATTATTTGATAGAAGGAATCCGTTTCATATGAAATGGATTCCTTATTTTGTTTCGTAGTGTGTTCATTATGTATGGTAAAATACTTTGGGCACTTGGAAATAGGGTTTCATATATGTGGATAAGGCGCATTTTTCTTAGAAAAAATATAAGAGAAATGCGCCTTTCGTATATTCACATTCCTTTTGTTCTATTCTAATGTACGCTATGATAAAGTGAAACTTTAATGAGTGGAGGGTGTTCATCCCCCGCTGATTATTAGCCTTCACCAATCGGGATAAATGTAGGAAACAGAAAAAAAGGGGTGGGTTTAGATGAAACGGGTGTTATTTGTTTGCACTGGAAATACATGCCGTAGTCCGATGGCTGAGGCTTTGCTTCGTCATTATGGAGAAGGTAAATTTGAAGTGCAATCTGCTGGTGTCTTCGCCTATCCTGGAAGCGATGTGTCGATACATGCAAAGGAAGCTTTAGCTGAAAAAGGAATTGTAATCGATCATGCCGCGCAGCAGGTAAACGATACTTTGGTTGATTGGGCGGATATTGTAGTAACAATGACGGAAAACCATAAGCAAATTGTACTTGGGTATTATCCGAGCGTGGAAAAGAAATTGGATACATTATATGGATTAACTGAGGGTGTAAGTAAGGATATTTCAGATCCATTTGGCGGATCGCTTTCTATTTATAAAGAAACGTTAGAAGAGATGGAAAAACTTGTACAAACTTTACTGAAAAAACATTCAGAAGGTTGATGTTTCGTGTATAATACGATATTGGAGATCACTTTGTTCCATTAAGGTAGCGAGTGTGAAATGAAGATAATTGATTGAAACTTCGGAGGGGTAAAAATGAAAGTAGTAGTAGCATCTGATCACGGCGGTATGAATATCCGTAAAGAACTTGTAAGTTTATTAGAAGAGTTAAATATTGAATATATTGATTTAGGTTGTGAATGTGAAGCTGGTTCTGTTGATTACCCTGATTTTGCGTTTCCAGCAGCAGAAATGGTCGCGAATGGTGAAGTGGATCGTGGTATTTTAGTTTGCGGGACAGGCATTGGCATGTCAATCGCAGCAAACAAAGTAAATGGTATTCGTTGTGCATTAGTTCATGATACTTTCAGTGCGAAAGCGACGAGAGAGCATAATGACACTAACATGTTAGCGATGGGCGAGCGTGTAATTGGAGCTGGTCTAGCGCGTGATATCGCGAAAATTTGGCTAACAACTGACTATGAAGGTGGCCGTCACGAAAACCGCGTAGGAAAAATTAAAACGTACGAAACAAAGTAATAGATTCTAACTATAAGTAGTATGAAATATAATTTGGTGAACCAACCTGTGAAAGGAAGAGGCGTAATGACAGAAATCGTAAAGGTAAGAGAACAGCTACAAATGTCGCTTTCTGATTTCCAAGAACAAGCCACGCTGCAAAGTGGTCAAATTTTTGTAGTGGGGTGTAGCACGAGCGAAGTGCTAGGTGAAAGAATTGGAACATCAGGAACGATGGAAGTGGCAGAGGCGATTTTTTCTGAATTAAAACAATTTCAAGAGAGAACAGGTATTGAATTGGCGTTTCAATGTTGTGAGCATTTAAATCGTGCTTTAGTAGTTGAGAGAGATGTAGCGATGAAATATCAATTTGAAATTGTAACAGTTACGCCTGTTAGATCAGCAGGTGGTGCATTAGCGACGTATGCGTATCACAATTTTAAAGATCCGGTAGTAATTGAGTTTATTAAAGCAGATGCAGGAATGGATATCGGCGATACATTTATCGGTATGCATTTAAAGCATGTAGCTGTACCGGTTCGTACAAGTGTGAAGGAAATAGGAAGTGCGCATGTAACGATGGCGAAAACACGTGGGAAACTAATAGGTGGAGCGCGTGCTGTTTATGCGGCAAATGAAGAAGCTATTCCTTGCCGTTAAACATGAAAAATTATAAAGTCTTATAACAGCTGTATATCGAAAGGTAAAAGGTATGTAGTCTGACCTTATAATAGAAGAAAGAAAAGACCAATTTTGGTCTTTTTTTTTCTTTTATGATATAGAAAGTCATGTTAGAATGTAGTTGAAAACATGAAGGTTCGAAAGAATTACAACCTGAATTTTCGTTTTTTCTGAATAAATGAGAAAAAACTATTGGGAATTGATGTAATTCGTTCAGAAAAGGGGGATTTTGGTGAATCATTTAAAACGTCAAGATGAAAAGGTATTTGCTGCAATTGAGGCAGAACTAGGAAGACAGCGTTCAAAGATCGAGTTAATTGCTTCGGAAAACTTCGTAAGTGAAGCAGTAATGGAGGCGCAAGGTTCTGTTCTAACGAATAAGTATGCTGAAGGATATCCTGGAAAACGTTACTATGGTGGTTGTGAACACGTAGACGTAGTAGAAGATATCGCACGTGATCGCGCGAAAGAAATTTTTGGCGCAGAGCATGTAAATGTTCAACCACATTCTGGTGCACAAGCGAACATGGCAGTATACTTTACGATTTTAGAGCAAGGCGATACAGTACTTGGTATGAATTTATCTCATGGTGGTCACTTAACACACGGAAGCCCTGTTAACTTCAGTGGAGTACAATATAATTTCGTAGAATATGGCGTGGATGCTGAATCTCACCGTATTAATTACGATGATGTATTAGCAAAAGCGAAAGAACATAAACCAAAATTAATCGTTGCAGGTGCAAGTGCATATCCTCGTGTTATCGATTTCAAACGATTCCGTGAGATTGCAGATGAAGTGGGTGCATACTTTATGGTTGATATGGCACATATCGCTGGTTTAGTAGCTGCTGGTTTACATCCAAACCCAGTACCACATGCACATTTCGTTACAACGACAACACATAAAACATTACGTGGTCCACGTGGCGGTATGATTTTATGTGAAGAGCAATTTGCAAAACAAATTGATAAATCAATCTTCCCTGGTATTCAAGGTGGCCCACTTATGCACGTAATTGCTGCAAAAGCTGTTGCATTTGGTGAGACACTACAAGATGAGTTTAAAACATATGCACAACATATCATTAATAATGCGAACCGCTTAGCTGAAGGTCTTCAAAAAGAAGGACTTACACTTGTTTCTGGTGGAACAGACAATCATTTAATCTTGATTGATGTTCGTAACTTAGAAATTACAGGTAAAGTAGCAGAGCACGTATTAGATGAAGTTGGTATTACAGTGAACAAAAATACAATTCCATTTGAAACAGCAAGCCCATTTGTAACAAGCGGCGTACGTATCGGTACAGCAGCTGTAACATCTCGTGGTTTCGGTTTAGAAGAAATGGATGAAATTGCGGCACTTATTGCTTATACATTAAAAAATCATGAGAATGAAGTTGCATTAGAAGAAGCAAGTAAGCGTGTAGAAGCGTTAACGAGCAAATTCCCAATGTATACAGATCTATAATAGATTGAAAAAGACTGCTGAAACGTAATTGTTTTGGCAGTCTTTTTTGTGGACATATATTATTTTTAAAGTATGTATACAAATGATGAATAAATTTTGGCGATATAATGAAGGATACAGCTCCCATAATTGGTAAAGATACTAGATAGATTCATCGCAAAATCATGATTTTGCCAAATTTGCCCTTGAATATTAGTAGCGTTTTCTTTACAATCGTAAATAGTGTAAAGAAGCGTGTAAATGCATGAATATCATCTAAAGGAGAGATTCACATGGGAAAACTGTATGTATTTGATCACCCGTTAATTCAACATAAGATTACATATATTCGCGATAAGAATACAGGTACGAAAGATTTTCGTGAATTAGTGGACGAAGTAGCAAGCTTAATGGCTTTCGAGATTACTCGTGACCTTCCACTTGAAGACATTGAAATTGAAACGCCTGTAAGCAAAGCGACAACAAAAGTGATCGCTGGTAAAAAACTTGGTTTAATTCCGATTTTACGTGCAGGTTTAGGAATGGTTGATGGAATTCTGAAATTAATTCCAGCAGCAAAAGTAGGACACGTTGGTTTATACCGTGACCCTGAAACATTGCAACCGGTAGAATACTATGTGAAACTTCCAACGGATGTAGAAGAGCGTGACTTTATCGTACTAGATCCGATGCTAGCAACAGGTGGTTCTGCGGCTGAAGCAATTAATTCTCTGAAAAAGCGCGGTGCAAAGCAAATTAAATTAATGTGTATCGTAGCTGCTCCAGAAGGAGTAAAAGTAGTGCAGGAAGAGCATCCTGATGTTGATATTTATGTAGCGGCATTAGATGAGAAGTTAAATGACCATGGTTATGTAGTTCCAGGTCTTGGTGATGCTGGTGACCGTTTATTCGGAACGAAGTAAGACAACAGACGAGAGGGGGATTCCCCGCTCGTTTTTTTTTCGCCCTCAGCGCACGGGGGAGGGGGAGATAAATATACAGGGTATATACAACATAAGTTATATACACATCACATATAATATAGAAGTCTTACGTCTCGGGGACACTATATTATGGAAGAAAAGCGCTATATCTTAAAAATATAATAGTGACAAACTTGTGAACATTTTCTTCTATTATAAAGAGAAAACTGTTAGAAATTGCATATCTCTAACCAGTATTTAGAAGGGGAACGTTTTCATTTTTGGGAGGAAATGCCTAATACTCAAATTTTTTGATTTTTTACGATTTCTCGTTGACACTGTTAATACCCTATTGTATGCTAACAACGGGGATAGATGGTAGGGCTTTCAGTGACAAAAATGCATCTATTCAGTGACGAAAATGTAAACTTTTTATTTTGTATAGAATTTATGCAGAAAAATGAGTTATTATTAACACATCGTGAATGAGGGTTACATATTGGAGGGATGAATCCTTGCAAAAAAACGATCGCAGCCATATAAAAGCGTATGCTTTAATGTCAGGAATACTTGCTCAGTTAGTTGGTTCTATTCTTATTGGAATCTTTGGTGGGCAATGGATTGATAATAAGGTTGGAACGTTTCCGTTGTTTCTTATTATAGGGTTATTACTCGGGTTAGGAACAGGGGTATACGCAATGATTCGACTCATTCAACATTACTATTCGGGAGAGCAATGATGATAGACGTACATGGACTTGTCCAAAGACAAAAGAAATATATGTACTACTTGCTTGCGCTTCTAGTGCTAGGATGGGGAATTACCTCTTACAAGGATGTATTTCTTGGGCTGATTATCGGAACGATTTTCAGTTTTCTTAGTTTGCGCATCATTGCACGTAGAACAGACAAGCTATTAGATCGCGTAACAAATGGAGAAAACGTGAAGTTTAAGGCGACAGCGGTAAGTACATATTCAAGATTCGCCACGATTGGGTTATTAATTTTATTTGCAGCCAAATATCAAGAGTTAATTGCGATGTGGGGCTTAGGTGTAGGATTGCTGACAGGATACCTTGTCATGATCATAGATTTTCTTTATTTAGAGTATACGAGCAGGGAAGAGAGGTGAATTACTAGTGGAACACGGTAAATTAGTTGAATTTCTAGGTTTAACGTTCGATTTGTCATCAGTTATGATGGTTACTGTAGCAGCAGTTATTGTTTTCTTAATCGCTGTTATCGGAACTCGCAGCTTAGCGCTTTGCCCAACCGGGATGCAAAACTTCATGGAATGGGTGTTTGACTTCGTGAAAGGGATTATCAATAGTACGATGGATTGGAAAACAGGTGGACGTTTCTTAACGCTTGGCGTTACGCTTATCATGTTTATCATCGTATCGAACTTCCTTGGTTTACCATTCATGTATTCAACAGTTGAGGCTGGCGAACATATTGCATGGTGGAGATCACCAACGTCTGATCCAGCAGTTGCATTAACATTAGCCGTGATGGTAGTTACCCTCACCCATTATTATGGAATTAAGATGAAGGGTACGAAAGAATATGTTAAAGGTTATTTCCAACCTATGAAATTCTTATTCCCATTAAAGGTTATTGAGGAGTTTGCTAACACATTAACGTTAGGTCTTCGTTTATTTGGTAACATTTACGCAGGTGAAATCTTATTAGGATTACTTGCTAAGTTAGGCGGGGCATCATTCTTAGGAGCATTAGGTGCACTTGTACCGATGTTAGCATGGATGGGATTCAGCGTATTCGTTGGTTCAATCCAGTCATTTATTTTCGTAATGTTAACGATGGTTTATATGGCTCATAAAGTAAGCCATGACCATTAATATAATTTAAGTAAGAAAAAATTTATTTTTTTATAATACAAAGGAGGACAAATTAAATGAGTTTAGGTGTAATCGCAGCTGCAATTGCAATTGGTTTATCAGCATTAGGTGCAGGTATTGGTAATGGTCTTATCGTATCACGTACAATCGAAGGTGTTGCTCGTCAACCAGAATTAAAAGGCGCACTTCAAACAATTATGTTCATCGGGGTTGCATTAGTTGAGGCACTTCCAATTATCGGTGTAGTTATTGCTTTCATCGTAATGAACAAATAAGGGAGACTCCCCTTACATAGATGGCGAAGAGTGTTTTTCCGAACTTTCTTCGCCATTGCTTTATGAACGAAACGTATGTCTTTTTTTTTCATATGATCAATTTAGATATTTTGAAGGGAGTGAATCCTTGTGCCAACTTTATTATTAGGGGCTTCCATTCCATTTGGAACGATTGCTTATACATTGTTCATTTTCTTACTTCTATTAGTAATGCTACGCAAATTCGCGTGGGGTCCTTTAATGGGAATTATGAAAGAACGTGAAGAGCATGTTACTAATGAAATCGACGCTGCAGAAAGAAGTAATGCTGAAGCGAAGAAATTAGTAGAAGAACAACGTGAAATGTTAAAACAATCGCGTGTTGAAGCACAAGAGTTAATCGAAAGAGCGAAGAAACAAGCTGTAGATCAAAAGGATGTTATTGTTGCTGCTGCGAAAGAAGAAGCAGAATCAATTAAAACATCTGCTGTACAAGAAATTCAACGCGAAAAAGAGCAAGCGATTGCTGCTTTACAAGAACAAGTTGCTTCTTTATCTGTTCATATTGCTTCTAAAGTAATTGAAAAAGAATTAAAAGAAGAAGATCAAGTGAAGTTAATTCGCGATTATATTAAAGAAGTAGGAGAAGCGCGATGAGCAATGGGATTGTAGCAAAACGTTATGCTGTCGCTCTTTTCAAAATTGCAAAAGAAAAACACGTATTAGAAATGTTTGAAGAGGAATTACGCCTTGTACAAAACGTTTTTACAAAGAACGGAGAACTACATAGCTTTTTAACGCAACCGAACATTTCAAAAGAGCAGAAGAAAACGTTTCTTGCAAACGTATTCGCATCTGTTTCTGAATCTATTTTAAATACGTTATATATTTTAATTGATAACAAGCGTATTGATATCCTACCTGAAATTGCAAATGAATATGTTGTTCTTGCTAATGAAGAACGTAACGTAGCGGATGCAACTGTATATTCTATTCGTCTTCTATCGGAAGAAGAAAAACTTAACATTGCAGAAGCATTTGCAAAAAAAACAGGAAAAGATGCAATTCGCGTGAAAAATGTTGTGGATGAAGATTTACTAGGCGGCATTAAAGTACGTATTGGAAATCGCATTTACGACGGAAGCTTACAAGGAAAATTAGCACGTATTCAGCGTGAATTAATGAAGAATAGATAGGGGTGAAGCACATGAGCATCAGAGCTGAAGAAATTAGCGCACTGATAAAGCAACAAATCGAGAACTATCAGTCTGAAATCGAAGTTAGTGATGTTGGTACAGTTATCCAAGTTGGTGACGGTATTGCGCGTGCTCATGGTCTTGATAACGTTATGGCTGGTGAACTTGTAGAGTTCTCTAATGGCGTTATGGGACTAGCACAAAACTTAGAGGAAAACAACGTAGGTATCATTATTTTAGGACCTTACACAGAAATCCGTGAAGGTGACGAAGTTCGTCGTACTGGTCGCATCATGCAAGTACCAGTAGGAAAAGAACTAATCGGTCGTGTTGTAAACCCATTAGGTCAACCAGTTGATGGTTTAGGCCCAATCAATACAACAAACACTCGTCCAATCGAAAGTCCAGCACCAGGTGTAATGGATCGTAAATCTGTTCATGAACCACTTCAAACAGGTATTAAAGCGATCGATGCTCTTGTACCAATTGGCCGTGGTCAACGTGAGTTAATCATCGGTGACCGCCAAACAGGTAAAACAGCAGTTGCACTTGATACGATCATTAACCAAAAAGATGAAGATATGATTTGTATCTATGTAGCTATCGGACAAAAAGAATCAACAGTACGTAACGTAGTAGAAACACTACGTAAGCACGGTGCATTAGATTACACAATCGTTGTAACTGCATCGGCTTCTCAACCAGCTCCATTATTATACCTAGCTCCTTACGCTGGTGTAACAATGGGTGAAGAGTTCATGTACAATGGTAAACACGTATTAGTAGTATATGATGACTTATCAAAACAAGCAGCGGCTTACCGTGAGCTTTCATTACTATTACGTCGTCCTCCAGGTCGTGAAGCATATCCAGGGGATGTATTCTACTTACATTCTCGCTTATTAGAGCGTGCAGCAAAATTAAGTGATGCAAGAGGCGGCGGTTCTTTAACTGCACTACCTTTCATCGAAACACAAGCAGGGGACGTATCAGCTTACATCCCAACAAACGTAATTTCTATTACGGATGGACAAATCTTCTTACAATCTGACCTATTCTTCTCTGGCGTACGTCCAGCAATCGATGCGGGTACTTCTGTATCTCGTGTAGGTGGATCAGCTCAGATTAAAGCGATGAGTAAAGTATCAGGTACACTTCGTCTTGACCTTGCATCTTATCGTGAGTTAGAAGCGTTCGCTCAGTTCGGTTCTGACCTTGATAAAGCAACACAAGCGAAATTAAACCGTGGTGCTCGTACAGTTGAGGTATTAAAACAAGGATTACACAAACCGTTACGTGTAGAGAAACAAGTTATCATTCTTTACGCTTTAACACGTGGATTCCTAGATGATATCCCAGTAGTAGATATCACTCGTTTCGAAGAAGAATTCCATGCTTGGTTAGATTCAAATGCAACTGACTTATTAAGCGAAATTCGCACAACTAAGAAACTTGCGGATGACGACAAATTTGCAGCAGCTATTAATGGATTTAAAAAAGTATTCGTAGCTTCTGAGTAATAAATAAAAGCGGAAGCGGCTCGTTCAGGCTGCTGAAGCTAGATAATATATAAAGGCATCTCAGCTTTTGAGATTGCTGACGGTTATGTAAAGGAAAAGAGTAGGTGCACCTATTCTTTTCCTTCAATCATGAGCAAGAATATCTTGCAACGTAGATTAGGAAGAGGATTCTTACTAATCGTGCCAACTTCCGGAAAAAAGGTGGTGAAAACCTGTGGCATCTTTACGCGATATAAAAGCGAAGATTAACTCGACAAAGAAAACGAGTCAAATTACGAAAGCGATGGAGATGGTATCTGCATCTAAGTTAAACCGTGCAGAACAAAATGCTAAATCTTTCGTTCCGTATATGGAAAAGATTCAAGAAGTAGTAGCGAGCATTGCGCAAGGAAGTAAAGGGATTAATCATCCAATGCTAAATGCGCGTCCTGTAAAGCGTACAGGGTACATCGTTATTACATCTGATCGCGGACTAGCAGGTGGTTATAACAGTAACGTATTACGTACAGTAAGTAACGTAATTCGTGAACGTCATAATATGGATTCAAACCAATATTCAATTATTGTGCTTGGACGACTAGGACGTGATTATTTAAAACGTCGCGGCTTTAACATCATTGATGAAGTAGTTGGATTATCTGACCACCCATCATTTACTGATATTAAAGATATTGCTTCTCGAGCAATTGCGATGTTCGCAGATGGTGCTTATGATGAGCTGTATATTTACTACAATCATTATGTAAGTAAAATTTCACAAGAAGTAACGGAAAATAAAATTTTACCGCTTACGGATGTGGCGTCTGATAAACCGACGACAGCTTATGAATTCGAACCTTCTGAAGAAGAAATTTTAAAAGTATTATTGCCACAATACGCAGAAAGCTTAGTGTACGGTGCATTACTAGACGGTAAAGCAAGTGAGCACGCGGCGCGTATGACAGCAATGAAGAGTGCTACAGACAACGCAATGGAAGTTATCGATTCACTTACACTTTCATTCAACCGTGCGCGTCAAGCAGCGATTACGCAAGAAATTACGGAAATCGTTGGTGGAGTAGCAGCGTTAGAATAGTATTAAAAAGCGTAGGTGGCTTGCTCAGAAGGGGTGAAATGACCGACCCTTCTAGCCACCGGAACTAGATTCAATAAAAAGCGGAAGCGGTTCGTCCAGAACAGGAGAGTCGCGTAAGCTATAAACTAATAAAAATTAAAAGCCGACTTCTCTTAGAAAGCTGGCTAATTAAAAGAAAGCTAGGAGGGAACCCGATGAATAAAGGGCGCGTTACGCAAATCATGGGTCCGGTTGTAGACGTTAAGTTTGATGGCGGAAAGCTACCAGAAATCTACAACGCCCTTACGGTAAAACAAAGCAACGAAAACGGAGCAAGCATTAACTTAACATTTGAAGTTGCACTTCATTTAGGTGATGACACAGTTCGTACAGTTGCAATGTCTTCCACAGATGGACTTGTTCGTGGCACAGAAGTAGAAGATACTGGTAAAGCAATCTCTGTACCAGTTGGTGATGCAACACTTGGTCGTGTATTTAACGTATTAGGTGATGCAATTGACTTAGATGGTGATGTTCCTGCGGATGTACGTCGTGATCCAATTCACCGTCAAGCGCCTGCATTCGAAGAGTTATCTACTAAAGTAGAAATTCTTGAAACTGGTATTAAAGTAGTAGACTTACTTGCTCCTTACATTAAGGGTGGTAAGATCGGTCTATTCGGTGGTGCCGGTGTAGGTAAAACAGTATTAATTCAGGAATTAATTAACAACATCGCACAAGAGCACGGTGGTATCTCTGTATTCGCTGGTGTAGGTGAGCGTACTCGTGAAGGTAACGACTTATACCACGAAATGAGTGATTCCGGCGTAATTAAGAAAACTGCGATGGTATTCGGACAAATGAACGAGCCACCTGGAGCACGTCAACGTGTTGCATTAACAGGTTTAACAATGGCTGAACATTTCCGTGATGAGCAAGGACAAGACGTACTATTGTTCATCGATAACATCTTCCGTTTCACGCAAGCGGGTTCTGAAGTATCTGCCCTTCTTGGTCGTATGCCATCTGCGGTAGGTTACCAGCCAACACTTGCAACAGAAATGGGTCAATTACAAGAGCGTATTACATCTACAAATAAAGGATCTATCACGTCTATCCAAGCGGTATACGTACCAGCCGATGACTATACGGATCCAGCACCAGCTACAACGTTCGCTCACTTAGATGCAACAACAAACTTAGAGCGTCGTTTAACACAAATGGGTATTTACCCAGCCGTAGATCCATTAGCATCTACATCTCGTGCGCTTTCTCCAGAAATCGTAGGAGAAGAGCATTATGGAGTAGCTCGTCAAGTACAGCAAACTTTACAGCGTTATAAAGAGCTTCAAGATATCATCGCTATCTTAGGTATGGATGAGTTATCTGAAGAAGATAAGTTAGTTGTACATCGTGCTCGTCGTATTCAATTCTTCTTATCACAAAACTTCCACGTAGCTGAACAGTTTACAGGTCAAAAAGGTTCTTACGTACCTGTAAAAAATACAGTTAGTGGTTTCAAAGAAATTCTAGAAGGAAAATATGATGACCTTCCAGAAGATGCGTTCCGTCTTGTTGGTAGCATTGAAGAAGTTATTGAAAACGCGAAGAAAATGATGGCGTAAGGCCTTAGGAGGGACGAATTATGAAGACATTTCCAGTCAGTATTGTAACTCCTGATGGACCGGTTTACGAAAAAGAAGTAGAAATGGTAAGCGTAAAAGCAGAGAGTGGGGAAATGGGGATCTTACCAGGTCACATTCCAACTGTTGCACCTTTAAAAATTAGTGCGGTTCGTCTGAAAAATGGTGGGCACACTGATTATGTAGCAGTAAGCGGTGGCTTTATCGAAGTTCGTCCAGATAAAGTAACTGTATTATCATCATCTGCTGAAGAAGCAAACCATATCGATATCCATCGTGCAAATGAATCGAAACGTCGCGCTGAGCAACGTATGCAAGATAAACAAGCGCATGTTGACTTTAGACGTGCAGAAATGGCCTTGCAGCGTGCTGTGAACCGTTTAAACGTTTCTGATATGAAGTAAAAAAATCCGTAAGGGCTCTTGCCTTTACGGATTTTTTGTTATGGATATAAATAATAAGAGGAAAAAAAGCCTCTCTTTAGGTAGGAGAGAGCATCTAGCCGTGCATAGAAGCGGTCAGAGCCTTTTTTTGCCCCATGCCAAGTGAAAATCAAGAAATAAAAAGAACTGCAGGTTCGTTTTTTGTTATGCATAGATGTGTTTTATTTAAATGTCGAAACTGAAACTCAATTTAATAGATAGAATAAACTGACAAAATTGGTATAATTATATTGTTGTTTGTATAAGTAGAAAATATATAACAATTTATATTTCATAAAGGAGATGAACAAATGATCGGTGAAATGAAACGAGAAGCATTGTACTCTTTAAAGGGAAAATGGGGACTAGGTGTTGGATCAACGATTTTACATATTATTTTAAGTTATGTTGTTTCAATGGCTGCAATGCTTATACTTTTAATTCCAGGAATTATTATATTTTTCTTAGTTGTTGGTTTAGCGGGTTCAATTGAAGAGGAAGCGATATCAGTCGGGGCAGGTATTACATTTGGAATTTTTTATTGCATAATGATCATTTTGAGTAATGCATCTTATGGTATTACATCATACGGTTATACGAATGTGTTGCTACAAATTAGTAAACGAGAAGATGCTAGAGTAGATTATTTATTTGAAGGATTTCGTGCCTTTAAAAGAGTGATGAAAACAATGTGGGCTATGCTTGCGATTTTGTTATATACAGGTACGTGGATTCCGATGTTGTTACTAGGTGTATTCGCGTTTTTTGGTGAGGAAGGGAATGTATCGTTAACAATTGCTTTCTTTGTACTATTAGCTATTTCGATTGTTGTAATGATTGTGATGTATTTTTCTTATGCGATGACGTATTATGTTATGGTTGAAAATCCAGATTATAGCGTTTCACAGGCGATGAAAGAAAGTAAGAACTTTATGAAGGGGCATAAACTAGATTTATTTCTTTTATGGCTTAGCTTCATAGGATGGGCTATTTTAGCAATTCTTACTCTTGGAATAGGATTTCTTTGGCTTAGTCCATATGTAGGTACAACGACAGCACATTTTTATCGCTATATTGCAAAAGGTGAATTGCAGTAGGAACATGCTATACTAATAGAATTATTACGTATTGGAGGCTAATTATGATTAGTGATTTAAAAGGAGAAGCACTAGATTCACTAGAAGGAAAATGGGGCTTAGCTGTTGGGGCAACATTACTTATTTCGATTCTTATTTCAGCTTTTAGTTTTAGTGTTGATTTCATTTTCTCGCAGGTTTGGGATTGGAAAGAAGTAGATAACTCACTTTCAGTAGATGTTATTACAATATTGATGGTAGGTCCATTAACGCTAGGTGGTTATTGTTTAGCACTATATATAATTCGTGAAAAAGAAGCGCGTATTGGGCATATATTCAGATGGTTTACGGAAGGAAGTAAGTTTATAAAGTCATTTTTATTATATATAGTAGTAAACATTTATATTTTCTTATGGTGCTTACTATTTATTATTCCGGGCATTATTAAATCATTTTCTTATGCGATGACGTATTTTATTATAAATGATCATCCTGAGTATTCAATAAATCAAGCTATTACAGAAAGTCGTCGTATGATGGCTGGACATAAGA
The DNA here is from genome assembly GCF_040838255.1 of Bacillus sp. C30. Lineage (NCBI taxonomy): Bacteria > Bacillati > Bacillota > Bacilli > Caryophanales > Bacillaceae > Bacillus > Bacillus sp. C30. The sequence continues at coordinate 16,645 of NZ_JBFPJH010000006.1, forward strand.
TGGAGTATTTCATTTTATGTTTAAGTTTTATTGGTTGGTTTATATTAAGTTGTATTACATTAGGGATTGGATTTTTATGGTTGATTCCATATTTTTATACAACGACAGCAGCTTTTTACGAAGAGATTGCAGAAGAATATTACGAAAAAAGAATTCCGGCACTTTAAAAAACACCCAGTGTGAACTATTGGTTCATACTGGGTGTTTTTTGTAGGAATTTTATAAACTGTTTACTTGTTAGAGGTTTACTGAAATAGTAACCTTGCATGTATTTACAGTTGTTTTTTTGCAGAAACTTAAGCTGTTTTTCTGTTTCAATTCCTTCAGCAACGACAGAGAGATTTAAAGTATTTGCAAGGGAAAGGATAGTGGAAACGATGGCTCTTTCTTCAGGCCGATGATCGGCTAGTTGTGTAAATTCTTTTGGTACTTTTAATGTATCGATAGGGAAAATTGATAAATAAGCAAGAGAAGAGTAGCCGGTACCGAAGTCATCAATGGACGTTTGAATACCATATTCTTTTAATTGCTTTAGTCTCGATAATGTTTCTTTTTCATCAATCATCGCAATTCGTTCTGTTAGTTCAAGTGTTACATCTTTCGGGTCAATTTTAACGTCCTTTAGTATTTGTGAAATATTTTCGATTAATTGATTTTGTTGAAATTCTTTCGCTGATAAATTGACACTCATTTTTAAGTTTGTGTATCCAAAACTTTGCCATATTTTTAGTTGACGACAAGACTCTCGTAGCACCCAATGCCCAAGTGGGATGACCTGCGGAGTCTCTTCCACAATTGGAATGAACTCACATGGTGAAATGTCACCTAATAGTGGATGTTTCCAACGGATTAAAGCTTCGGCACCGATGATTTTATTCGTTGTAATGTCAACTTGTGGTTGATAGACGAGAAAGAATTCTTTATTTACTAAAGCAAGTGGTAAATCTTTTTCAATTCGAGCTTTTCGCTCCATTTTTTTATATAACTCTTTCGTATAAAGTGAGCTACCATTCTTTCCTTTATTTTTGGTTTCGTACATGGCCATATCAGCATGTTGTAAAATAGATAACGGATCTTCGCCTGCTTCTGGGTATATTGCAATCCCGATACTTGGCGAGATTTGTAAATGCTGATTTTCAATTTCGAATGGCTCATTCATAGATAGTACAATCATATCAGCTATTTTTTGTACATCTCTATCTTCTTTATAATCTTCTATAAGAATTGTGAATTCATCCCCAGCTAACCGAGCAAGTTTCATATTTGACGTCGATATTCGTTCTAGTCTTTTTGCTACAGCAATTAAAAGAAGATCTCCTACCCGGTGACCGAGAGTATCGTTAATAACTTTAAAACGGTCTAAATCGAGAAACATAACAGCAAAAGGTCTTTTTGATATTTTTGCTCGTGCAATTGCCTTTTCTAACTGTTGATGAAATGAACGGCGATTCGCAAGTTCTGTTAAAGTATCGTGATATGCTAGGAAATTAATTTGCTCTTGTTGCTGCTTGCTTTCTGTAATATCTTTAATCATTAAATAGGCCCCAGAAATATGTTCCTTTAAAAAGATGGGAACAGCTGTAACATGTAAGTAGTAAATATCTCTATTTTTATGATATGCCCGTATTTCTAAAGAAATAGATTTCCCTTTTTTCACGTGATGAAAGGCATTAATGATTTCTTCCAAATCTTGTTCATACATAAGTGAATAGTATGGTTGGTTTAATAATTCATTCGTTTGATAACCGAGTAAAGTAGTTCCAGCGTTGTTCACATTGAGAAAATTACCGTACAAATCTAATGTGAAAATTGGATCTGGATGATGCTCGTATAAAGATTTAAACATTTGTTGGTTATGATATAACTCATTTTTTTGTTCTACTAAATCTTCTGTACGTAGTTCGATTTGTTTCTCGAGTTCTAAGCTGAATTGCATTTGTGCTAGCAATAATATTTTATTTTGTCTTCGAACTAACGTATGGCGTATGAGAACGAAGGCGAAAGTTACCATAAGTCCAATTACTACGATAGGTGCAAAAACATTTTCGACCAATATAAAAACAATAAGCATCACGACAGAAATATACGGTAATGATAATCGGATTGATTCACCAAATTGAGGCGTTAGTAATATTTGTTCTTGTTTTTCGGGCTCTTTTGTGTGAAGTATACAAGCGATTGCTACCAATAATAAGGTTACTTGATATAATGGAGCAACTGTGAACATAGAGTGCTCAGGCTGGAAGTATTTTATATAAGCATAAATAGAATCCGTAGTAGCATACAAAATTAAAGCACTGCCAAGAAGAGCACCAACTTGCTTTGGTAGTAAGGATAATGGTCTGAATAAAAGGTTGATTCCTATTAAAAGAAAGAGTAGATCAGCCATTGGATACGTGAGTTGAACAAACATGTCGATATATGATGTTGTAAAAATATGAATGGTTCTTTCAATAAGTAAATAGTAGCTTAAAGTAAATTGAGCAGTAACAATAATACAAATATCACATATCGTAAAAAGCTGTTCCAATAAATCTCGGCCATAAATAATTTCATATAGAAAGGCAAATGCAAAGCTAATTAAAAATAATAAGTAAAAAAAGTCTGATGGATCAACGAATGTATAGTAGTCATGCAGAATTAAGCGTTGATAAGCAACTACTATATCGCCGATGAAATAAGAGAAGGATCCGATAGTTAATGTTATCCAAAACAAACGAGATAACCCTTGTTTTATATTTGAAAAATAAAATATATAACTGCAAATTGTAATATCAATTAATATGGTACTTATTCCAGTTAATATTTGAAATGGGAGTGCGTACTCATATAAAACGGACATTGATACGTAATGAATAGCTATATACAACAATGAAATGCTTATAAGAATACTTACATGTGTTTGTTTTTTCATTTATATCACCCACTGTATATACATAAGAACCACCTTTTTGTAGTTTATGTTTTTTATGATTGCTTGAAAACATATAGAATTTCTATATTTATTTTACACATTTATAATGAGTTGTAAAAATAGATTTGCTCAGCAAGTATTAATTGTTGTTTCTGTTCCCAATATATCGACATAGGAATTTGAAGTTTGCTATAATGAATTAAATAGTTGCATTATTTAGAAAAATTTAAAAATAATAAATAATGCAAGTAAGACATATTGTTTACTATGTGAACTTGTTCTTAATTCAGGGGGGAGGGTTTCACAATGGCAAGTGTATATGAAAATAGTTATATGATCGTTTTGATTTTCTTGCTATTAGGTATATTGCTGCCGGTAGTGGCTCTTACATTAGGGAAAATGCTGCGTCCAAACAAACCGAGTGCAGCGAAAGCGACGACGTATGAGAGTGGAATTGAGCCTTTTCATGATGCAAATATTCGGTTTCATGCTCGTTATTACATTTTCGCTTTATTGTTCGTCATCTTTGATGTAGAAACTTTATTTTTATACCCATGGGCTGTTGCATATGACAAGCTTGGTTTATTTGCACTGATTGAAATGCTCATTTTTGTTGTGATGTTGCTAGTTGGATTAGCGTATGCTTGGAAAAAGAAGGTGTTACAATGGTTATAAATTTTGAGGAATTACACCCACAGGAGCGAGCGGAATTAGAAAGGAATATCTTTTTTTCTACATTGGAACAGTTGAAGGGATGGGCGCGGAGCAACTCTTTATGGCCGATGACATTTGGACTGGCATGCTGTGCGATTGAAATGATGGGAGTAGGCTCATCACATTACGATTTAGATCGATTTGGGTCATTTTTTCGGACTTCACCAAGACAATCGGACGTCATGATTGTGTCAGGAACGGTAACGAAGAAAATGGCACCTATTGTTCGGCGCCTATATGATCAAATGCCTGAACCGAAGTGGGTAATTGCGATGGGATCTTGTGCAACGGCCGGTGGTCCGTATGTGAATTCGTATGCTGTTGTGAAAGGTGTAGATCAAATTGTACCAGTTGATGTGTATATTCCTGGATGCCCTCCAAATCCTGCTGCTTTAATTTATGGAATTAATAAATTAAAAGAAAAAATTCGTTACGAGGCGAGGACCGGGAAGCAGGTGACGAATAAATGAGTGATCCAAATAAAGACTTAGAAAGTATGAAAAGAGAAGCAGCCCGTCATGCGAAAGAGGAAGCGCGAAAACGTCTTGCTGCGAAACATGGGGCGGAAATGTCTAAACTTGAAGGAGAACATCGAGAAAAAGAGAAAGCGCTACCAAAAGATAAGGGGATTAATGTAGAAGAAGCGAAGGTGGAGGCCGCAGCAGCTGCAAAAGCAAAAGCAAAAGCAGCGGTATTAGCGAAGCAAAAGCGAGAAGGATCAGAAGAAGTAACGGACGAAGAAAAAGCGAAAGCGAAGGAAAAGGCCGCAGCAGCCGCAAAAGCAAAAGCAGCGGTATTAGCGAAGCAAAAGCGGGAAGGATCAGAAGAAGTAACGGACGAAGAAAAAGCGAAAGCGAAGGCGAAAGCTGCAGCAGCTGCCAAAGCAAAAGCAGCGGCATTAGCGAAGCAAAAGCGAGAAGGATCAGAAGAAGTAACGGACGAAGAAAAAGCGAAAGCGAAGGAAAAGGCCGCAGCAGCCGCAAAAGCAAAAGCAGCGGTATTAGCGAAGCAGAAGCGAGAAGGATCAGAAGAAGTAACGGACGAAGAAAAAGCTAAAGCGAAGGCCGTAGCAGCTGCCAAAGCAAAAGCAGCAGCGTTAGCGAAGCAGAAAGCCTCACAAGGTGAGTTGGATTCTGGAGATGAGAAAGCAAAGGCAATTGCAGCCGCGAAAGCGAAAGCCGCTGCTGCGGCAAGGGCAAAGGGATCTGTAAATAAGATAGAAGACGAACTGCAGCAGGAAGAACCATCAGTTAACCAACCATATTTAAATCGCTATGTGGAGGTTGTTAAGGAGAGGGTAGGAGAATATGCATTAGTAGATTCCTATATTAATAAGCTTTCAAAAGATGTTCCAACGCTTGTGGCGGAGCCTTCGAAATATTATGAAGTGATGGAGTTAATGCGATTGCATGAGGGACTTGCTTTTGATTATATGTCAGAGCTACATGCGACGGATTTTGTGACACATATGGAAGTATACGTTCATTTATTTTCATATGGAAAGAAACAGTCAGTAGCAGTGAAGGTAAAGCTGGATAGGGAAGCGCCGCAAGTACAATCGGTGACGCCGCTTTGGAAAGGGGCAGATTGGCCGGAGCGTGAAGCGTATGATTTGCTCGGTATTGTATTTGAAGGTCATCCTAATTTATCTCGCATTTTAATGCCGGATGATTGGGTGGGGTATCCGCTTAGGAAGGATTATGAACCGTATGATGTGGAGGTGTAGCTTGTGATCCGTACGGAAGAGATGCTCTTAAATGTAGGGCCGCAGCATCCGAGTACACATGGTGTGTTTCGGCTTGTGATTAAGATTGACGGGGAAATTATTAAAGAGGCTACACCGGTTATCGGATATTTGCATCGCGGAACAGAAAAGATCGCTGAGAGCTTGCAATATACACAAATTATCCCGTATACAGATCGAATGGACTATTTATCAGCAATGACGAATAATTACGTCCTTTGCCACGCTGTAGAGACGATGATGGATCTTGAGATTCCAGAGCGTGCTGAATATTTACGGGTGCTTGCGATGGAGCTTGGGAGAGTTGCGAGCCATCTCGTCTGGTGGGGAACGAACCTGCTTGATATAGGAGCGGTTAGTCCATTTTTATATGCCTTTCGTGAACGAGAGATGATTATAAATTTATTAAGTGAATTGTGCGGTGCAAGGCTTACTTTCAACTATATGAGAGTCGGCGGTGTGAAGTGGGATGCGCCAGACGGCTGGATTGAAAAGGTGAAAGAGTTTGTTCCGTATATGAGAGAGCAATTGGCAGGTTACCACGACCTCGTTAGCGGAAATGAAATTTTCTTAAATCGTGTGAGGGGCGTTGGCGTATATAGCGCGGAAGAGGCGATCTCGTATTCTTTAAGCGGCGCAAATTTGCGGTGCACGGGAGTCCGCTTTGATCTTCGCAAAGATGAGCCGTATTCTATTTATGATCGTTTTGACTTTGATGTTCCTGTTGGGATCTCGGGAGATGCTTGGGATCGCTACGTTTGCCGGATGGAGGAAATTGAGGAGTCATTGAAAATTATTGAGCAAGCAGCCGAGCAGTTCCCGAAAGACGGCGCTGTGCTGGCGAAAGTGCCGAAAATTATTAAAGCACCTAAGGGAGAAGCGTTCGTCCGTATAGAGTCACCGCGGGGAGAGATTGGCTGTTATATTGCTAGTGATGGAAAGAAAGAGCCGTACCGCTTGAAATTTCGCAGACCGTCTTTTTATAATTTGCAAATCTTACCGAAGTTATTGAAAGGTGAAAACATCGCCAATTTAATTACGATTTTAGGTGGGGTTGATATTGTACTTGGGGAGGTTGACGGCTAATGATTGAGACGCTCTTACAATCACCTTCAAGCTGGACGAATTTCTTCATTTTTTTCGGATTAGCAGTGCTTCTATTATTTGCAGTCCTTGGCTTCGTTACATACGGTATTTTGGCAGAACGGAAAGTGATGGGATTTATGCAAGGGCGGATTGGACCAAACCAAGTTGGGGGCCGGTTCGGTTTACTCCAAACGGTAGCTGATGTTTTGAAACTATTATTAAAAGAAGATAGCATTCCGAAAGCTGCTGATAAACCGTTGTTTATATTAGCACCTGTTATTGCATTCGCACCAGCATTTATGGTACTTGCGGTTATCCCATTTACTGATAAATTTCAGTTCGCGGATATTGGCGTAGGGTTACTGTATTACATTGCTGTTTCTGGGATTACGACGATCGGCGTCGTAACTGGGGGATGGGCATCAAATAATAAATATTCCCTTTTAGGAGGGATGCGTGCGGCAGCGCAAATGATTTCTTATGAGATTCCACTTGTGATGAGTGTAATTGGCGTCGTTTTGTTAGCTGGTAGTCTTAACTTGAATGAAATTGTAGCGGCGCAGGAAAAGGTATGGTACATTTTCGCACAGCCAATCGGTTTCGTCATTTTCTTAATCGCTGCAGTTGCAGAGTTAAATAGGACACCGTTTGATTTACCCGAAGCGGAGTCAGAACTTGTTTCAGGATACCATACGGAATACTCAGGTTTTCGCTGGGCGTTTTTCATGCTTTCAGAGTATGTGTATTTCTTCGGGATGTCATCTTTAATTACAGTACTCTTTTTAGGAGGCTGGAATCCAGTTATGTTCCTTGGGTTTATTCCAGGAGCCGTATGGTTTGCTTTGAAATTCAGCAGTGTGGTCTTTCTATTGATTTGGTTCCGCGTTACGTTCCCGCGCATAAGAGGTGACCAGTTAATGGAGTTTGGTTGGAAAGTATTATTACCAATCGCACTTGCAAATATTTTCTTAACGGCATTGATTAAGGAGCTATTCTTCTAATCTATAAAGGGGGTGCCAGTAAGAGATGAAAGGACTATTTAAAGGGTTAAAATATACGCTTAGTAATTTGAGTAAGAAAAAGGTGACGTATGATTATCCAAATCAACCGTTGCCATTACCAGACCGATTTCGAGGTATTCAAAAGTTTTATCCAGAGAAATGTATTGTTTGTAATCAGTGTTCCAACATTTGTCCGACAGATTGCATTCAATTAACAGGAAAAAAACATCCTGATCCTACGAAAAAAGGGAAAATTATCGACACGTATGATATTAATTTTGAAATTTGTATTCTTTGCGATTTATGTACAGAAGTTTGCCCGACAGAGGCGATTGTAATGACAAATAACTTTGAACTTGCAGAGTATTCACGTGATGATTTATTTAAAAATTTGCAGTGGCTTGAGGAGAACGACGAGAACATCAGGAAGGAGAATAAAGCATGAACGGCGAGTTTGTAGCTTTCTTTATATTATCCTTGTCTGCGATTATCGGTGGCGTTCTTATGCTGAATTTAACGAAAGTAATGCATATGATGCTGGCCCTTGTGCTTACGTTCCTTAGCATTGCGGGTTTGTACTTTCTCTTATCAGCCGAATTTATCGGAGTGGCACAAATTTTACTTTACTCTGGTGCAATCACTATTATTATGATTTTTGGCATTATGTTAACGAAACATAACGCGGAAAATGAATCGCGCCTTACTCTTCGAAAATGGATTATCTTCTTTGCGGTTGTAGCATTTGGAGCAGTTATGTATTTCGCTGTTAATAGTATCGATTTTTCAAATCAAAGCACACAAGGAAGTTTACCTCTCCATGAAAATAACACACTTCAAATCGGTACACTTCTCTATTCAAAATATATTATTCCATTCGAATTAACCTCAGTTATTTTACTTGTAGCACTTGTAGGAGCGATTATCCTTGCGAAGAAGGATGAGGGAGAGGAGGATTCCCATGAGTAGCGTTCCGGCTTCTGCATATTTAACACTTGCGATTATTTTGTTTTGCATCGGCTTATTTGGAGCTTTAACAAAGCGAAATACAGTAATTGTACTAGTTTGTATCGAATTGATGTTAAACGCCGCCAATTTAAATCTAGTAGCGTTTAGTAAATTAGGCTTGTTTCCGAATTTAACAGGACAAATTTTTTCGCTGTTTACGATGTCTGTAGCGGCAGCGGAGGCAGCGGTAGGTCTTGCAATTTTGATTGCTTTGTACCGTAATCGCCCGACAGTTCATGTAGATGAGATGGATACGCTCAAAGGATAGCATTGTGACCGAAAAGGGGGAAGGAAACAATGATCGATTATGCATGGCTCATACCGCTTTTCCCGCTTGTTTCGTTTTTGTTACTTATTGTGTTCGGGAAGAAAATTAGAGAGGGAAGTAGTGTACTAGGTATTTTCTTTACCTTTCTCTCCTTTATATCCGCGGTAGTGGTACTAATAGAACGATTTTCATCCGAGGCAGTGAAGCATAAGTGGGTATGGCTTAGGGTAGGAGATATAGATATATCATTTGGTTTTGAAGTTACCGCATTAGGGGCTTTAATGTTGTTTATCGTTACACTTGTGAGTTTTCTTGTACATGTGTACTCAAAAGGTTATATGAAAGGTGACACTAGATTACCAACCTTTTATGCATATTTAGGGCTCTTTACTTTTGCGATGCTTGGGCTAGTTATATCGACGAATTTATTACAGCTTTATATATTTTGGGAGTTAGTCGGCCTTGGTTCGTTTTTACTTATCGGTTTTTATTTCTTTAAAGAAGAAGCGAAGGCTGCTGCGAAAAAGGCTTTTATTATGACACGCATTGGGGATGTTGGGCTATTTATTGGGATGATATTAATTTTTTGGCACGCAGGTAGTTTTGAATATGACGCGATTTTTAAAGCGATTCATACGGGTGACCTCTCTCCTTCTATGATTACAATAACGGCGATATTAATTTTTATCGGTGCGATGGGGAAATCGGGTCAGTTCCCGCTTCATACATGGTTGCCAGATGCAATGGAAGGACCGACGCCTGTTTCGGCGCTTATTCACGCGGCAACGATGGTTGCAGCCGGCGTATATTTAGTAGCGACGATGTTCCCGCTATTTTCAGCAAGTGCGGTAGCGATGCAAACTGTGGCAATCGTTGGGGCTTTCACCGCAATCTTTGCGGCCTCTATCGGTCTAGTGCAAACTGATATTAAGAGGGTTCTTGCTTACTCTACAGTTAGTCAGCTCGGTTATATGATGCTTGCGCTAGGCTCGGCTGGTTATGTAGCTGGTATCTTTCACTTAACGACACACGCCTTTTTTAAAGCATTATTGTTCCTGGCAGCAGGAAGTGTAATTCATGCAGTCCATACGCAAAACATTAATAAAATGGGCGGTTTACAGAAAAAGATGAAAGTAACCGGTGCACTATTTTTAATAGGCACACTTGCAATTAGTGGTGTTCCTCTGCTTTCCGGATTTTTTAGTAAAGATGAAATTTTAGCGGCGGCTTGGATGAATGGCAATTACTTTCTATTCGTTTTAGCAGTAATTGCGGCATTTCTAACAGCATTTTATATGTTCCGTCTATATTTTCTTGTCTTTACGGGGGAAACGAAGACGAAGGAAGAGGTGCATGAATCACCTCGCACCATGACGTATCCGATGATTGTCCTTGGTGTTCTTGCGGTAGTGGCAGGTTATATAAATACACCGTGGTTCGGAACGTTTCTTGGGGATTGGCTTACGAAAGATGTGGGCTTCAAAGTGAAAGACGTGCATGGACCAGCTTGGATTATGGTTGTTGCGACGCTCGTTTCATTTGCGGGAATTGCCCTCGCATATTTCATATATGGCAAGAAATCTATCTCTAGAGATTGGGCCGGCGGAGAAGGGACGTCTCTTTATAACCTTTTGAAAGAAAAATATTATGTGGATGAACTATACAATGCGACGGTGCTTCCTATTACGAAAGGAATCGCTCATGTGCTTCGCTTATTTGAAGTATACGTTGTAGAAGGAATCGCGGTTTTAATTGCTGGACTCGTTAAAGGTATGAGTGGCCTAGGATCGCGGCTTCAAAACGGGAATGTACAAGTGTATGGAACTGTAACAGCAGTTTCGCTTGCAGTGCTCCTAATTATTTTGTTATATACGGGAGGGGATTTACGGTGAATGGATTGCTATTAACGTTCTTCATTTTTTCCCCGCTTTTAGGAATTCTCTTGCTTTTATTAACGCCGAAACGAGAATCGCGTACAGTGCAGGCGCTTGGTTTATTCGGAACGGCGCTTCCATTTGGAATTGCTATCGTCCTTGCTTGTACATACGCTTCAGGAAAGAGCTTATCGATATTTGATGAAAAAGTGAAATGGATTAAATTTGGGGATTTCATAGCAGTGGACAAAAGGTGGTTTTCAATTTATTACGAGCTCGGCATTGATGGTTTATCGCTTGTAATGATGGTGCTCACAGCCCTTCTAGCGATGCTTGCAGCTATTGCGGCATTTTCTATTAAAAGAAATTTGAAAGCATTCTACATGCTGTTACTCATGTTAGAAATAGGTATGCTCGGTGTCTTCGCTGCTCAAAATTTAATGTTGTTCTTCATGTTCTTTGAGATTACGTTGCCACCAATGTTTTTATTAATTGGCAAGTGGGGGAAATTGTCGAGTGAAAAGGCTGCATATAGTTATTTAATATATAACGGTATTGGATCAGCTATTTTACTTATCGTTTTCTCGGTTTTATTTGCGAAAACAGGTACAACAAATATTGCGGAGCTTAAAGAAATATTAACGAGTGTAGGTGCTGGGGGAGGAATGGCCGTCTCAAGTAGCGTACAGTTCGGCTTGTTTCTTGCCATAATGATTGCTTTTGCGATTAAACTCCCTGTTTTCCCTTTGCATCGCTGGATGGTCAATGTACACATAGAAGCGCATCCTGCTGTAGTTATGCTTCACGCGGGGGTTTTGCTGAAGATTGGCGCGTACGGTATGGTTCGCTTCGGGAAAGGATTATTCCCAGAATATTTTCGTGATTTTGCAACGCTAATTGCGATTTTAGGGGTAATTAATTTATTGTATGGGGCCTTTCTAGCCCTCATCCAAACGGACTTTAGAAAGGTACTTGCTTACTCTAGTATTTCGCATATGGGCATTGTATTAATGGGGCTTGCGGCGTTAAATGCACCAGGTATACAAGGGGCATTGTTCCAAGTTGTGTCTCACGGTTTAATTGCGGCCTTACTCTTCTTCTTGCTTGGCATTATTGAAGAGCGTTTCGGGACTTCGGATATTACAGCACTTGGTGGACTTGCAAAAAGTGTTCCGGTGCTTAGCGGTTTCTTCCTAGCGGGCGGTATGGCATCGCTTGGGATGCCAGGGATGTCCGGATTTATTAGCGAATTCCTTGCCTTTCTCGGTTTATTCCAAGGGAAACCTGTTATCGCCGCCGTCGGTGTAATTGGAATTATTTTAACCGCTGTATACGTATTAAGAGCGACACTTCAAGTGATATTTGGTAAGAAAGAATGGGAAGCGAAATTTGATATACACGGATGGGAGTACGTTCCTGTTATAGTGCTTATCGTTTGTATTATTGCAATTGGGGTAATGCCAGAACTACTAGGGGATCCACTTCAAACTACATTGAAAACATTGGGGGTGAAGTAGGATGGATATGAACACGTTACTCAGCTTATCATGGCATCTCATGGTACCAGAATTCATTATTCTCGGGGCAGCCATCCTTCTTTCCATATGTGATTTGTTTTTTAAGCTGAACCATAGGTACGTTGCGATTGGTGCAATTGCCGCTGCCTTGTTAGCGATAGTGTCATTAATGACGCTATATAGCGAACCGGCAGGAGATATTTTAAATGGATCGTTTGTACTAGATGGATTTTCAAAAGGATTTAAAACGTTGTTATTAGGCGGAGCAGCTCTCGTTTTATGTATGGCAATAAGCGATGACAAGAAGGAGCCTATTCAAGATAAAGGAGAATATTATTATTTGTTTTTAATGGCGCTTCTTGGAGCGATGTTCATGGCTTCTAGCGTTGATTTCATTACATTGTTCGTTGGTTTAGAGTTGCTTTCGCTTTCTTCCTATATTTTGGTAGGAATCCGAAAAAGAAACCGCGCATCGAATGAGGCTGCAATGAAATATGTCATTAACGGAGGAATTGGAACAGCAATTACACTCTTTGGAATGAGTTATTTATACGGTATTACAGGGTCGACCAACATAGTGGAAATGCAAAAGGTATTTACGCAAGAATTGGCTGGGGGCATTCAGTTATTGTTAGCCCTCGCATTTCTACTTTTGCTCGTTGGACTCTCATTCAAAATTGCAACAGTGCCATTTCATATGTGGGCACCAGATGTGTATGAGGGAGCGGCTACACCTGTCACGGCTTTTCTCGGAACGATTTCTAAAATTGCTGGTTTTCTACTCATTACGCGTTTGTTTCTTATGGTGTTTGCAGGTGTGGCAATCCAAGGAGACGCACAATCTTTGTACGGGCGTATGAGTATATACATTGCGGTACTAGCTAGTATTACGATGATTGTTGGGAACGTAGTAGCATTAAAGCAATACAACGTAAAACGTCTATTTGCCTATTCGGGTATCGCGCATGCTGGGTATTTGCTAGTCCCTCTTGTAGCGCTATCGCAGTTTACGATGGATAGTATGTGGTTTTATATGCTTGCATATATGCTTATGAATATAGGCGCATTTGCAATCATCCACGGATTAATCTTACAAAATGATAAGGAAAATATGACGATTTTTACAGGGTTATATAAGCGATCCCCCTTTACAGCTATAATGATGACGGTCTTTATTTTATCGTTAGCTGGAATACCGGGTACAGCAGGTTTCATCGGAAAAATTAACATTTTTTTAGGGGCACTTCATGTTGAACCTGCTCATTACGTATTAGCTTCTATTATGATGGGGACGACGGTTATTTCATTCATATATTACTTCCAAATATTACAGCAAATGTTTTTCCGCAAGGGAGAGACAGAAGAAAAGCTCCGGTTACCGTTAAATATAAAGATTGTCATGAGTCTTTGCGCAATTTCAATTGTAATACTAGGGATTATGCCGATGATTGGTTACAATTTCTTTTATGAACATTTTCCATTAATGAAGGATTTCTTCTTCTTGGGGAACGTGGTACAATAGTGGAAATAAAAGGTGTAGAGTCCGTACTCTACGCTTTTTATTTTGGAGTAACAGCAAATGAAAACGTCTATAGGTATATGTTTTCCAAGAGAAAATTACGATGTAAGATGCTTATTTGCGTTTGAAAAAGTGTGGCTCCTACTTATTTATGGTATCGTTTTTTACATTTTGCGTAAGTAGTAGCCAAGCAAAAAAGGGGTCGATTTTTTGGCACATCTTTTAGGGCAACAAGCACTGATTGCCATTGTTTCGCATTTATTGTTTATTACCATTACGTGGTGGGCCTTACAAGGTATTCACATTGAGCGCTTAATGAAGTCTGGAAAAGTGATGCAGACGAGAGTATTACTTATCCTAATTACAGTTGCAATTGGGACATCTGTAAGTAACTTTTCCCTTGATTATTTAGGCTATTCAAAGAGTTTAACGTATTTAGTAAAGTAAGTGTATAGAACCTCATATCTCCGTTAACAATGGGGATAGGAGGGGATGAAATTGAAGTTTAAAGCCATTCTTATCGTTATCGTAAGTGTTGTTTTATTTTTGGTTGGATATAAAGAGATGAAACCTATAAGCGATGAACAGAAAATGGAGAGCATGATTGCAGCTTTAGAGAAGAACGATGCAAAAGTAGAGCGGTGGTCATGGTTAGCGCGAGAAACGAAAACAATTTCTAATATACATACGTTTCAAAAATTGTTAAACGATGTGAAGGAAGAGGCAAACATCGAAAGTTGGGAATTAGAACAATCTCCAGATGGATATAAGGCTACATCCTATAAAAAATCTTCTTCACATGAAGAACGAATAGTAGTAACTTGGAGTAAGGAAAATACTAAAGAAAACACTTTTATTATTTTTGAAGTGAGCGGGGCGAAATGGGACCCGAAGTACGTTCAGAACATGGATAAAATTTTTAGTGAAAAACCTATAATTTACACTTGTGTTCAAGGTGTACTGAATGATAAGATTGAAGGTGTTTTGCAAAATAAAACCAATCAGGTTTTGAAAGATCTTTCAGCAAGAGCGATCGAACAGATAGAAGAAAGAGCATTTGTATCAGTCTCCGCATATAATAAAAAGTGGAATGACGCTCTTTCAACAAATAGAGAGAAAATAAATGTGCAAATAGCAATACGTTCGACAAACAACAAAGATACAATTGTGGTTGGCACACCGATCATAACTTCTGAGTATTGAATGAATAGATACTGAAAAAAGGACACGGAGGGGAATAATTTGGAAAAGATCATCGTCCGTGGCGGAAAGCGGTTAAGCGGCACAGTGCGTGTTGAGGGCGCAAAAAATGCTGTATTACCTATAATCGCTGCAGCCCTATTAGCGAGTGACGGAAAGAATGTACTATCTGAAGTACCAGTATTATCTGATGTATACACAATTAACGAGGTATTACGTCATTTAAATGCTGAAGTCGTATTTGAAAATAACCAAGTAACAATCGATTCTTCTAAAGAATTAAACATTGAAGCACCATTTGAGTATGTACGTAAGATGCGTGCATCTGTTCAAGTAATGGGACCATTATTAGCACGTAACGGTCGTGCTCGTATTGCACTTCCTGGTGGATGTGCAATTGGTTCACGTCCAATTGACCAACATTTAAAAGGCTTCGAAGCAATGGGAGCGAAAGTAAAAGTTGGTAACGGATTTGTTGAGGCACACGTAGAGGGCGAACTAAAAGGAGCTAAAATTTATTTAGACTTCCCAAGCGTAGGCGCGACAGAAAACATTATGTCTGCAGCTACATTAGCAAAAGGGACAACAGTCCTTGAAAACGCAGCGAAAGAGCCAGAAATCGTTGACTTAGCTAACTTCTTAAATGCAATGGGAGCTAAAGTACGCGGAGCTGGAACTGGAACGATTCGTATTGAAGGCGTTGAAAAATTATATGGTGCAAACCACCCTATTATTCCTGACCGTATTGAAGCAGGAACATTCATGGTTGCAGCGGCAATTACAGGTGGAGACATCTTAATTGAAAATGCTGTGCCTGAACATTTACGCTCAATTACAGCGAAAATGGAAGAAATGGGTGTTAAAATTATTGAGGAAAATGAAGGTGTACGTGTTATCGGCCCAGATAAGTTAAAAGCGGTTGATATTAAAACTATGCCTCATCCAGGTTTCCCAACAGACATGCAATCACAAATGATGGCATTATTACTACATGCTGATGGAACAAGTATGATTACAGAAACGGTATTCGAAAACCGCTTTATGCACGTTGAAGAATTCCGTCGTATGAATGCTGATATTAAAATCGAAGGTCGTTCTGTAATTATGAACGGTCCAAGTAGCTTGCAAGGAGCTGAAGTTGGCGCAACTGATTTACGTGCTGCAGCAGCATTAATCTTAGCTGGTTTAGTATCAGAAGGTTATACTCGTGTAACAGAGTTAAAACATCTTGACCGCGGTTATGTAGACTTCCATAAGAAATTAGCTGCATTAGGTGCAACTATTGAACGTGTAAACGAAAAAGTAGAAGAAGTGAAAGAACAAGAAGTTTCTGATCTTCACGCTTAATTGAAGTAGTCTCTATGTCTTTTGACATAGGGGCTATTTTTTTTTGGGTTATTACTGTTATAGTCAATAAATTCCATACTTATGCACGTCTCAGTGAAAATATTTAGAAAATTTTTGTTTTATTCCACTATTTGCGGTCAGTAAAACCCCACTGATTATAGTTTCACTTTATATCGATACCCCCAAGTATGTTCTAAAAGATCCCGTATTTCCATAAGAATGAAAGGAATCCAACTTTATATTGGGGGAATAGGATGAAATTTTCAAAGCCACTTTTCATTACAGTAGCGCTCTTAATAGCGCTCGTTATCATTGTACCTGCTGCTCTTGTTATTCCGTTTGCGAAAGCAAAAGTAGGGGAAGAAGCAGCTTCTAAAACTCCTCCAGCGATAGAAAGTATACCAGCTCCAGGGAAAGTGGATACAGCGGTTCAAGTTGCTGTATATCGTGATCAGCAGAAGAAGGTAGAGACATTACCTATGGAGGAGTATGTGGCCGGTGTAGTAGCTTCTGAGATGAATGCCAGCTTTGAAATAGAGGCGCTAAAGGCGCAGGCATTAGCAGCAAGAACATTTGTAGTGCAGCGTATGCTAAGCGGAGGTAAGAAAAACAACGCGGATGTGATAGATACAGTGAAAGATCAAGTGTACAAAAGCAAAGAGGAATTGAAGAAACAATGGGGTAATAACTACGAAAATAATTTAAAGAAAATTGAGGAAGCCGTTTCGCAAACCGCAGGACAAGTTTTAACGTATGATGGAAAACCAATTTCAGCATCCTTCTTCTCAACGAGTAACGGACGAACAGAAAATGCAGCTGATTATTGGGGAAATGATTATCCGTACTTGAAAAGCGTAGATAGTCCGTGGGATCAAGCCTCTCCAAAATTTACGAGTGAGCAAAAATTCACAGTAGCTGATTTTCAAAAGCGTCTCGGTGTGAAAGTACTAGCAAACGGAAAGGTTGGTAATATTAAAGACCTTACGGAAGGAAAGCGAGTAAAGGATGTAGAGTTCCAAGGGAAAACATTAACAGGAAAACAAGTTCGTGAAAAGTTAGATTTACGCTCCTCAGACTTTACGTGGAAACAAGAAGGGGATAACATCACCGTTACGACGAAAGGGTTCGGTCACGGCGTCGGTATGAGCCAGTACGGTGCGAATGGTATGGCAGCGGAAGGTAAGAAATATACAGAGATAGTCGCTCATTACTATAAAGGCATTGAAATAAAGACGATGAATGATTATGAAGGAAAATTGATGGTGAATAAGTAGGTGTCAGGGGTTTCCTGATACCTACTTATTTTTTGTTTAAAATATCATAATTTTCCATTAATTGTTTGGTATAATAGGATAAAAACATTTGGGGGAGACGAAATGGCGCTACTGGAGTTGAAACAGTTAGGGAAGACGAACCAGTTACCGGCAATTGAGCTAGAGGTTGAGAAGGGACAATGTGTTGTTTTGCAGTGTAATAACCATACAGCTAAAGTGTTGCACCGCATCATTATCGGTGAAGAAGCAGCTTCAACTGGCAATGTACTATTTGAAGGCACAGCGATTGGAAAGAAGAATTATTCCCGCATTGGTTTTTGTTTTTTGAAAGATGAAGCATATGATCGTTTGAAGGTGAAGGAGTACTTCAAGTTTATATTAGGGCTTTATGAATCTAACATGAGTATGGAAGAAGTAGTACAATATGTCGGTCTCCTAGATAAGTTGAACGTTAAAATAGAAAAATTGTCATTTTCAGAGAAACGCCGTCTTCATCTTGGGCGAGTTATGATTCATAATCCGGATTTAGTTATTCTAGAAGAGCCAGAGCAAAATGTCGATACAGAGAGTACGATCATTATTCGAAAAGCGATTATGAAAATGAAAGAGCAAGGAAAGGCGATTTTTATTACGTCATCTTTTTTATCAGATGCGCTCTCGCTAACAGAAGATGTATACATATTAAATAACAATGGTGTGAAAAAGGTAGAAATTGAGCAAGAAGAAGTGAAAGAAGTTGACGAAGAAAAGGTCATTCAAATGATTCCGCAAATGAAATTAGAAAGGATCCCAGCGAAAGTGAATGATAAAATCATTTTACTGGATCCGATGGAGATCCATTTCATTGAAACGCAAAGTGGAGTGACACATATTCATGTGCGTGAAGGGGATTTCGTATGTGCATTAACATTAAGTGAATTAGAAACGAGATTAACAGGATTCGGATTTTTTAGATGTCATCGCTCGTACCTCGTTAATTTACAAAGAGTACGAGAAGTCATTACGTGGACACGTAATAGTTTTAGTTTAATTTTGGATGACGAAAGAAAAAGTTCAATCCCGCTTTCAAAAGGACGAATGGATGAATTAAAAGGTGTAATTGGGCTATGAAAATGCTCCAATAAGCTTAAAATAGGATTCATTCACCGGTAAAAATACCCCTTTTACCGGTATTTTACTGCGCCTACCCTTTGTTTTTCATATGATTGAGTCAAGAAAAGCGAAACAAACAAACGAAAAGCGCTAAAGCGACTTTCATCTATAAAAAGAAAAACAAAGGGGATGACGAAATGACATTGGCAATTGAAATGAAAGATGTAATGAAAAGTTTCGATGGAAAAACGGCCCTTCGAAATGTAAATATTGAGGTGAAGAAAGGAGAAATCTTTGGATTCCTCGGACCGAGTGGGTCTGGGAAAACGACAACCGTAAAAATATTAACATCTCAATTGCTTCATAGTATTGGAACGGTACGAGTGTTGGGGAAAGACATTACAGGACCAAGCAGCATCGATTACAAACGAATCGGTATTTTAACAGACAATAGCGGCTTATACGAAAGGCTTAGCATTTATGATAACTTACTATTATTTTGTGACTTATACGATTGCAAAAAAGAACGAATTGATGAAGTGTTAGCACAAGTGAACTTATTGGATGATAAAAAAATACAAGTGAAAAAATTATCAAAAGGAATGAAGCAGCGTGTCACACTAGCGAGAGCGATTCTTCATAAACCAGATATCCTCTTCTTAGATGAACCAACATCTGCACTTGATCCAGTAAATGTGCAAAACATTCATAAAATCTTAAAAGACTTAAATAAAGAAGGAACAACGATTTTTTTAACAACGCACAACATGGACGAAGCAGAGACGCTTTGTAACCGTATTGCCTTTCTGTGCGGCGGAGAAATTGTAGCGCTTGATACACCAGAAAACTTGCGATTAAAGTACGCGAAAGATCAAATACAAGTTGTGTTAAAAGATAAACAAAAAGAAACAGTGAAAAAAGACGAATTAGGTGCAAAACGTATTTCAGAATGGATGAACAAAGGAGAATTACTATCCATTCATTCACACGAACCAACTTTAGGTGATATCTTTATTGAAGTTACTGGGAGGGGATTATAATGACATTTTCAATGAGACGTGTATCAGCTATTTTTAGAAAAGAAGTACAAGATTTTAAGACGAATTCACAAGTGTTGTTAATGGCATTTTTACCAATTATATTTTCATTTTTATTTAGCAGATTTGGAGCGGGAAAGGAAATGTTAGGCACTACTACTATAACGGCCTTCCTATTTGTCGCAGGCTTTGTTCAATCTATGGTAATTGCAGAAGAAAAAGAAAAACATACACTACGTGTGTTAATGTTATCCCCAGCATCTTCTGTTGAAGTTCTTCTTGGAAAGAGTTTATTAACAGCGGGTCTGACGATGGTCATTTGTATTGCAAATTTATTCATTTTAGATCAGTTAAATATCAATCTTCCATTGGTAGGATTGATATTCCTATGTGGAACTATTTTATTTATCGTGCTTGGAACAATGATCGGATTACTTGCATCTTCTGTACCACAAACATCATTAATTGGAATGCCTATTTTAATGACGATGTATTTAGCTGTACAATTTGAGTCGCTAGTTGAAAATAAAACAATTAAGACGATGATTGAATATCTTCCAACATCTCATATTGTAAAAGCAATTAACAGCTTAGTAGGTGGGGCAGGATTTAGTAGTATTGGTGGGCATGTATTAAATATTGCAGTTTGGCTTATCATTTCGCTTATTGCATGTTTGATCGTATATAAAAAGAAACAAATGGACTAAAAACTGAGCTGAAACGCTCAGTTTTTTCCTTTTTCTATCATTTCCTCGGAAATTTTGCAATTCCTATACATATTTTTACAGATTTTGTCGAAAAGTAATTAGTTATAGGTTGTATAGGATGAGTGAATATTGTTCAAAATGATTGCTGAGGTGATGATGGAATGCGAGGAAGAAATAGTAAAAAGTCGCAAAAAGTAGTACATTTATTTCAAAAAAGATGGGTGTTTCCGGCACTATACATTGCTTGTGCAGCGGTAATCTTAATGGTTGCGCTATGGTTCCAGGGAGCTAATCCAAAGAAAGCTCCGAACCAAGATCAAGCAACACCGTATACACAAACGGAAGATCCGGCAGTACCAGTAACAAAATCTTCAGAAGTAGTGAAAATGCCAACTGCAGCAAATGCAGAAGTAGTAGTACAGAAGAAATTCTATGAAGATGCAGCATCAGAGGCGGAACAAGAAAAAGCACTTGTCTTTTATAACAACACATATTCCCCGAATAAAGGAATTGACATTGCTGCGAAAAACGGAAAAGAATTTGATGTTACAGCTGCTTTAAGTGGTACAGTAATGAAAGCTGAAAAAGATTCACTTCTTGGTTATGTTGTAACAGTAGATAGTGGAAATGGTGTAGCAGCATCTTATCAAAGCTTAGGCAGTGTGAAAGTAGAAAAAGGTGCAAGAGTCGCGCAAGGTGAAGTGTTAGGAAAATCAGGTCTAAATGCAATGAATAAAGATGCAGGTTCTTACGTTCACTTTGAAGTACGTAAAGACAATGTGGCTGTGAACCCTGAGCGTTATTTAAATAAATCAGTAGCAGAAATTAAAGCTGATGCAGATGCTGCAAAGGCGACGAATGCTTCTGGTAAAAAAGCTGATGACAAATCTCAAAAAGAAGAAAAGTCAACAAGCACGAAACCAGAAAGTAAAACAGAAGATAAGTCTCAAAAAGAAGAGAAATCGACAAGCGGTTCGACTAGTGATAAAGAGACGAACGGCAAACAAGATGAGAAATCTCAAAAAGAAGAGAAATCGACAAGCGGTTCGACTAGTGATAAAGAGACGAACAGCAAACAAGATGACAAATCTCAAAAAGAAGAAAAATCAACGAATGGTTCTGCAGAATCATCTAACGGTTCTTCTTCACAAGAATAATAAAGTGAAAAAATCAGTTCTCATTAGGAGAGTTGATTTTTTTATTTTCATATAAAAATAATCAATTTCGAGAAAAAAGTTGCAATAACAAGGAAAAATGACGAGATTCTCGAATATATATTACAAAAGGGAGGGGATACTGTGTCATTTTTATCTGTTCTGTCGATTGCTATCATTTTATTGTTTGTTTTATTCGCTTTATATTATTATATTGCCGGTAAGAAAGAAGTCCCCCACC
This sequence comes from Bacillus sp. C30, assembly GCF_040838255.1. NCBI lineage: Bacteria > Bacillati > Bacillota > Bacilli > Caryophanales > Bacillaceae > Bacillus > Bacillus sp. C30. The sequence goes on from NZ_JBFPJH010000006.1 coordinate 38,339, forward strand.
ATCAGTTGTTAGAAGAAGAATATGAAAGAGAAGAGTGACACCTTTTATAAAGAGGTGTCACTTTTTTTCGCCATAATTGTCATCGTTAACGTATTTCTCACAAAAAAACGTAATTTTTCTTAACTTAGTCCGCAAAAATAGTGAACATGTAGCATATATCAGTAGTGCGGGCAATACAATGGTATAAACCAATGCAAAGAGAGTGTTTGAGGTGAGAAATCGTGAATCATTTCATTATAAATCCAAGAATGTTTAACGCTTACAAACAGCACTCACATTTACTTCATAGTCGTATGCAGCGAGTCTCATTTCACACTTCTCACATCCAATTTAGGGAGGCGAGTGGTGTGCACGATTACATCAAAGAGAGAACTATCAAGATTGGCAAGTATATCGTGGAGACAAGAAAGACAGTGCGTGTAATCGCAAAGGAGTTTGGGGTATCAAAGAGTACAGTCCATAAAGATCTAACAGAACGTTTGCCAGAAATTAATCCAGAGCTCGCAAATGAAGTGAAAGAAATTCTTGATTATCATAAGTCTATTCGTCATCTAAGAGGTGGAGAAGCAACAAAGCAAAAGTACCGAAAAGAAGATACAGAAAACCCTGTGCGCCAATAAATCTAAAATAGCAAACATTCCTTGTGAATTCGGTAATATTTTTCAGAAGAATTCTTTTTGCGAATATTACGTTTCTGTTAAATTTATGATAAAATCAGAAATTAGGTGTAAAAGAATTCGGGTGTAACCTGATTTTGAATATCGAGGAGGAAATGACGGGAATGTTTGCGCGAGATATCGGAATTGACCTAGGTACGGCTAACGTATTAATTCATGTTAAAGGTAAGGGTATTGTATTAAATGAGCCATCTGTTGTGGCAATTGATCGTAATAGTGGAAAAGTATTAGCAGTAGGTGAAGAAGCAAGAAGTATGGTGGGACGTACACCTGGTAATATTGTAGCAATTCGTCCGCTTAAAGATGGTGTAATCGCAGATTTCGAAATTACAGAAGCAATGTTAAAGTATTTCATTAACAAATTGGACGTGAAGAGCTTCTTTTCAAAACCTCGCATTTTAATTTGCTGTCCAACAAATATCACATCTGTAGAACAAAAAGCAATTCGTGAGGCTGCTGAACGTTCAGGTGGTAAAACAGTATTTTTAGAAGAAGAACCAAAAGTAGCCGCAGTTGGTGCGGGTATGGAAATCTTCCAGCCAAGCGGAAACATGGTTGTTGATATTGGTGGAGGTACAACAGATATTGCCGTACTTTCTATGGGTGATATTGTTACCTCTTCCTCTATCAAAATGGCTGGCGATAAGTTTGATATGGAAATCTTAAACTACGTTAAACGTAAGTATAAGCTATTAATTGGAGAACGTACTTCAGAAAATATTAAAATTAAAGTTGGTACAGTATTCCCAGGTGCACGTAGTGAAGAGCTTGAAATTCGCGGACGTGACATGGTAACAGGTTTACCACGTACAATTACAGTATGCTCTGAAGAGATTACAGAAGCACTAAAAGAAGACGCAGCTATCATTGTACAAGCTGCAAAAGGCGTACTAGAGCGCACACCACCAGAACTATCTGCGGACATTATCGACCGCGGTGTTATTCTAACAGGCGGTGGAGCTTTATTACACGGTATCGACATGCTTCTAGCGGAAGAATTAAAGGTACCAGTATTAATCGCTGAAAACCCAATGCAATGTGTTGCTATTGGTACAGGTATTATGTTAGAGAATATCGATAAATTACCACGTCGTGCTTTAAAATAAAATGAGAAGGACTAAGGTATCAAATCTTAGTCCTTTTTTATTTTTTTATATCTTAATATTTTTTTAATTTATTGAGAAAATGGAAGAAAAATAAAGAAAAATAGAGAAAACAGATAAAATATTCATATATATGGTTAAATTTAATATTTTCATATTTGAAAACGTTTGTAATATAATGAGTCGAATACGACATTAAGGCAAAAAATGTTCGAATACATATTGCCTTTCCCTAATTTGGGCATACACTCTTTTCTACCTCCGTGTCAGTTGCCGGGAAGTGCAACTATTTTAATGGAATAGAGTGTGTGCATTTTTTTATACATAAGAAGTAAAGTTTCACTTTATAATGACAAATAATAAATAAAATGGGATAATAACAATATGTCCAAGTGGTAAGACCAATATTGCAAAAGGGGCGATTGTTACATGCTAAATATAGAACAAATTAAAGAAATCATTCCACACCGTTATCCATTTTTACTTGTTGATAAAATATTAGAAGTGGATGAGGGGAAAAGAGCGGTTGGAATTAAAAATGTATCTGCAAACGAGGAGTTCTTTAATGGACACTTCCCAGATTATGCAGTTATGCCTGGTGTACTTATTGTAGAAGCATTAGCACAAGTTGGGGCAGTTGCTGTATTAAAGAAAGAAGAAAACCGCGGGAGACTTGCTTTCTTCGCAGGCATCGACAACTGCCGCTTCAAAAAACAAGTACGCCCAGGTGATCAACTTCGTTTAGAAGTAGAAATGACACGCGTACGTGGACCAATCGGAAAAGGAAAAGCAATCGCAACAGTGGATGGTGAAGTTGCGTGTGAAGCTGAAATTACATTTGCAATTGGTGATAAAAAAGAATAGATAGAATAAAAAAATCTTCTTGTAAAAATACAAGAAGATTTTTTATTTACTATATATATCAATATAAAAAATATGCAAACTAGTCAGAATATTAGCTGTAAAATAATTGAGATTACCATATAATTACTTTATCATTTATCTCGTTTTCGAGATAAATGATAAAGGTATAAAAGAAATGAAGCTATTGTCATATTGTGGCGGTCTTTATATAGGACAAAATAGAATGGCATGGAGTATGGTGGGATATGGGAGAGAATGGACGGATTTACCAATTGAAATAAGTGGGGAATAAGCGTAATATATCGATCATGAATGAAATGGGCGTGTATATCGAGCATATAGAAATAGAGGGAAAAGGTCGCACTTAAAAAAAGGAGACTAGAACATGTTCGGGAGAAAGAAAAGAAAGCCATTAAAACAATTAATTACACATAAAGAGCCTAAATCGCGTATTACAGAACAATACCGCAACATTCGTACAAATATTGAATTTACATCTGTAGATACTCATATGCGTTCTCTTATTGTCACCTCAGCAGATCCAGGTGACGGAAAGACGACGACAATTGCAAACTTAGCAGTTGTTTTCGGTCAACAAGGAAAGAAAGTTTTAGTAATCGGAGCTGACTTACGCAAGCCGACGATACAAAACTTATTTGCAATTCATCATTCAAATGGATTAACGAACGTATTATTAGGACAAGCAAAATTAATGCAATGTATTCAAAAAACAGATATAGAGAATGTATACTTAATGGCGTCAGGTCCAATACCACCAAACCCAGCAGAACTGTTAGGAAATCGAGTAATGGACGAGGTATTACTAGAAGCATATAACACGTTTGATATTATTTTAATAGACACACCGCCAGTTCTTGCGGTTACCGATGTACAAATACTTGCGAACAAATGTGATGGAATCATACTTGTCGTGCGCAGTGAAAAAACAGAAAAAGATAAAATAGTAAAAGCGAAACAAATTTTAGACAAAGCCTCTGGTAAACTACTTGGTGTCATACTAAATGATAAGAGAGAAGAAAAGGAACAATATGGATATTGTTAGAAAATAATGTCTAATATAATAATATTTAGAGCCAATAAGTATTTTTATTGGCTTTTTTGAATTACATAACAACTTTTTATTGCTTTATATAAAATAAATGATATAATGGAAATTTTGGAAATTTGATGGAATGTGTTGTCATAATTAAGATTATTTTGTAAGATTATATATGTTTTCAAATAACAATCGTACATCGATATTACTAAAAAAAAATGTAAGATTATATGTTATAATTTTTCTTGTGTGCAAATTTTAGAAAGTTGGAGGAACTTATGGAAGAAACAATTAGTTTGAAAGAGTTATTTCATATTTTAAAAAAACGTTTAGCAATGATCCTCGTAATCGCCTTTGGTGCAGCTATAGTAAGTGCTATCATTAGCTTCTTCTTCATGACACCAATCTATCAATCTTCAACGCAAATTCTTGTGAATCAGAAGAAGCAAGAGGGTACAATGATTCAAGCCGGTGAAATACAAACAAATATTCAATTAACGAATACATATAAGGTTATTATTAAAAGTCCAGTAATCTTAGATCAAGTGAATGAAAAATTAAATTTAAATATGACAGCGCAAGCTTTAATAGGAAAGATTAATGTTGCGAATGAAAAAGATTCACAGGTCATTTCTGTAACAGTTGAGGATAAAGATCCAAAAGTAGCTCGTGATATTGCAAATGCAACTGCAGATGTATTTAAAGGTGAAGTTGCTAAAATTATGAATGTCGATAATGTAACGGTATTATCGAAAGCAGAAGTCGGAGAAAATCAATCTCCAATTAAACCACGCCCGATGTTAAATGTAGCAATTGCTTTCGTTGTCGGCTTAATGGCTGCAGTTGGTCTTGCATTCTTACTAGAATACTTAGACAACACAGTCAAAAAAGAAGAAGACGTAGAAAACTTACTTGGATTACCAGTGTTAGGTATTGTTGCGCGTATGGATGAAGAAACAACGAATGTGAAATCACATGCTTCATCATCAAGAAAAGTGAGGGGGCAAACAATTGGCTCTTAATAGTTTATTTAAAAAGAAAAAAAATCATCGTCAACGTCGTCAACTAATTGCTCATCAACAACCGAAATCACCAATTTCAGAACAATATCGTAATATTCGAACGAATATTGAATTTGCGTCTGTTGATACAAACTTGCATTCACTAATGGTAACGTCTGCGAATCCAAGTGAAGGGAAAACGACAACGACAGCGAATATGGCAGTTGTTTTTGCTCAACAAGGAAAGAAAGTATTATTAGTTGATGCAGATATGCGTAAACCAGCGATGCATCAAATGTTCCAAGCAGATAATATTTTCGGATTAACGAACGTATTAACACATAGTGAGCGTTTGGAGAAGTGTATACAAACGACAACTGTAGATAATTTACATTTTTTAGCATGTGGTCCAATCCCGCCTAATCCGGCAGAATTATTAGGTTCGAAATCAATGCAGGAACTTCTTGCTCAAGCGTATAGTATGTATGACTTAGTCATTTTTGATTTACCGCCAATTTTAGCTGTAACAGACGCGCAAATTATGGCGAATGTATGTGATGCATCCATTCTTGTCGTTCGTAGTGAATCGACAGAAAAGGAAACAGCGGTAAAAGCAAAAGGATTATTAGAATCTGCAAAAGGTAAATTGTTAGGCGTTGTTCTGAACGATCGTGAACGTGAACAAGGCTTATATTATTACTACGGTGCGAACTAATTAAAAAAGTGAGATATGGCAAGAACATATCTCCTTTTTTCCTTTGAATATGAGATATATCTCATATTCAAAGGAAAAAAGATTTCTATACGAGAGGAAGGGTGAGAAGAATGATTGATTTACATTGTCACATTTTATCTGGCATCGATGACGGAGCACAAAGCGTAACGGATAGTTTAGCGATGGCACAAAAAGCTGTGCAAGAAGGAATTCATACAATTGTCGCTACACCACACCATCAAAATGGAAAATATGTAAATGAACGTACTTCTATTATTCATCAAGTGAAACAATTAAATGATGAACTACAACAAAATGAAATTCCACTCAAAATTTTACCGGGGCAAGAGGTCAGATTATATGGTGACTTACTTGAAGACTATGAGGCTGGTAAAATCGTTACTTTAAACGAAACGAATAAATACATATTAATTGAGTTTCCATCTAATCATGTACCTCGCTATGCAGAACAACTATTATATGAACTACGCGTTAAAGGGATGATCCCAATTATCGTTCATCCAGAACGCAATGCCGAGTTAATCGAGCGGCCAGATAAGTTATACAGCCTCGTAAGTAAGGGTGCATTAACACAAGTAACGGCAGGTAGCTTGCTAGGAAATTTCGGCAAAAAGATAAAAAAATTCTCACTACAACTCGTTGAACATAATTTAACGCATATGATCGCATCGGATGCACATAACACAACATCAAGAGGATTTCATTTAGCGGAAAGCTACGAATTAATCGGAAAAGAATTCGGAATGAACGTGATGAGTGATTTAAAAGAAAATCCGTATTTATTAATTAGTGGGAGAGCGATTTATAAAGAAGATCCAGAACTAATTCGTCGTAAAAAATTGTTTGGTATTTTTTAATTGAAGAGATTTGGTGATGTCTCCTAACCGTTATCAACGGGGGCACTCGGTCGTGCTGTGGGTAGAAATTTTTATTTCTTGCCTACCTTAGACGCTTGTCGTCGGGAGTATGATGTGAGGATGGGTTAGATGCCCATACTTTTATTTCTATTAGGAACTCTACCTATGGAGTTATAAAAATGACTCTATAGGTAGGGTTTTTGTTATTGTTACATATAAATCAATGGATGCAGGGGGACTAGATTTGAAAAAAGTAAGAAAAGCGATTATTCCAGCTGCTGGTCTTGGGACAAGATTTTTACCAGCAACGAAGGCAATGCCGAAAGAAATGTTACCAATTGTTGATAAGCCGACGATTCAATACATAGTAGAAGAAGCGATAGAATCAGGAATTGAAGATATTATTATTGTTACTGGTAAAGGAAAACGTGCAATTGAAGATCATTTCGATCATTCTTTTGAGTTAGAACAAAGCCTTTTAGAAAAAAGAAAATATGAAATGCTTGAAAAAGTACAAGCTTCTTCAAAAATTAACATTCATTACATAAGACAAAAAGAGCCAAAAGGTTTAGGCCATGCAGTATGGTGCGCACGTAAATTTATTGGAAATGAGCCATTTGCGGTATTGCTTGGTGATGATATTGTCCAAGCGGATACACCATGTTTACGTCAATTGATGGATCAATATGAAGGAACGCAATCATCTGTTATTGGTGTGCAAACAGTGCCGGAAAATGAAACACATCGCTACGGTATTATTGATCCAGTTGAACAAAATGACCGTCGTTATCAAGTGCGTCAATTTGTAGAGAAACCTGTTCAAGGAACGGCACCATCAAATTTAGCAATTATGGGTCGTTACATATTAACACCGGAGATTTTTACGTTTCTTGAGAACCAACAAACAGGTGCTGGTGGAGAGATTCAATTAACAGATGCGATTCAACGATTAAATGAAATTCAACGAGTATTTGCTTATGACTTTGAAGGAACTCGATACGATGTTGGAGAGAAGTTTGGGTTTATTAAGACGACAATTGAGATGGCACTTCAAAATGATGAATTGAAAGTTGAGTTAATAAAATATATGAAGGAACTCGTAAAAAAAGAAAAAGAAGAGGTACATTCATAAGAGAATGTCCTTTTCTATTATTAATAAGATGCGAATTATATAAAGAAGGGAATAGATATATTGAGTTATCGAAAACGACTCTCATTATTAATTTTATTAGATTCATTTATAGTATTAACTGCTGTGTACTTAAGTTACTGGTTTATACATCCAAACGTGTTAAGCAAAATTCCTATGACAGTAGTTATTAGTTCTATTACATTATTATGTAGTCATCATGTTTTTGCGGCTATTTATAAGCTTTATAACAAGGCTTGGGAGTATGCAAGTATTGGAGAATTAAAACAAATATTTAAAGCAATTACGCTATCTATCTTAGTAACAGCAATTGTTCAACAAATTATAAATCATGATATTTATGTTCGAATTTTAGCTATCGCATGGATGTTACATTTACTATTAATTGGTGGTTCTCGCTTTGTATGGCGTATGTTCCGTGATACATATATTACAAAAGCTAATGATAAAAAAAGAACATTGATTATTGGTGCCGGTTCAGCAGGGACAATGGTAGTACGTCAGTTACAACATAATAAAGAAGCAGATTTATATCCAATTGCGTTTGTCGATGATGATAGAAATAAACAAAAATTGGAGATTTATAACGTACCAGTTGTTGGGACAACAAATCATATTCAAGAAATCGTAGACGACAATGATATAGAACATATTATTATCGCAATTCCTTCTCTAAATAGAAATCAAATAAACGAGATTTTTGAGAAGTGCAGAAAAACGAAGGCGAAAACTCAAATTGTACCGATGCTTGAAGATCTTTTAGATGGTAAAGTCTCTGTTAATGAATTCCGGGATGTACAAGTGGAAGATTTATTAGGAAGAGAGCCAATCCAATTAGATGATGCAGGAATTGGAGAAAAGATTACAGGTAAAACAATTTTAGTAACAGGCGCTGGTGGATCAATTGGATCAGAAATTTGTCGTCAGGTGATGAAATATAGACCTGCTAAAATTGTTCTTTTAGGACATGGTGAAAATAGTATATATACTATTGAAATGGAGTTAAGAAATATCTACAGAGATAAAGTGGAGATTATTACAGAAATTGCAGATATTCAAGATCGGGATAAGATTTTCGAGGTAATTAAGCAACGTCAACCATATATTGTATATCATGCAGCTGCCCATAAACACGTTCCTCTTATGGAGCGTAACCCAAAAGAAGCTATAAAAAATAATATAATTGGAACAAAAAATGTTGCCGAAGCAGCAGATACATTTAAGGTAAATACGTTTGTTATGGTTTCTACAGATAAGGCAGTCAATCCCACTAGTGTAATGGGATCGACAAAGCGTATGGCTGAAATGATTGTTCAACATATGGATACCGTGAGTAAAACAAGATTTGTGGCAGTTCGATTTGGTAATGTCCTTGGGAGTAGGGGAAGTGTTATTCCTCTATTTAAAAAGCAAATCCAAAAAGGTGGCCCAGTTACAGTTACTCATCCTGATATGGTTCGGTATTTTATGACAATTCCAGAGGCATCAAGACTAGTAATACAAGCTGGGGCGTTAGCTAAGGGTGGAGAAATATTTGTACTAGATATGGGTGAACCGGTTAAAATTGTAGATTTAGCAAAAAATCTTATTACACTTTCTGGGTATTCAATTGAGGAAATTGGTATTGAATTTACGGGGATGAGACCGGGGGAAAAATTATTTGAAGAACTGTTGAAGGATGATGAAGTACAGGATAAACAAATTTATCCTAAAATTTATGTGGGTAAGAAGAAACAGTTTGATGTTAATATTGTTAGGGAACTAATTCAAGAGTATCCTTACATGGAAGAGCTGGAACTGAAATCTTGTGTGTTAAGTATAGCAAATGAGTCATTAATAACAGAAATAAATATTAAAAAACAAGGAGTTAATAAGTGAAGGCTTTGAAAAGTTTAATTCCAGATTTCTTAAAACATCATATCAGATTATCTAGATTAAGGAAAAGGTATAATACATCCAAAATCTATTCTTACATGATTAATGAGAATGCCAAAATAGGGAAAAAGTGTGAAATTCTTGCAAATGTTGAAGTATCTGCAAATGTTGAAATAGGGGATTATTCATATATAAATATGGGTTCTGTTGTGAATTCAGGGAAAATAGGTAAATTTTGTTCAATAGGATATTATACACAAATAGGTGGTTATAATCATCCTATTGCTTATATGTCAACATCTCCATACACATATTCTAGCGATAATATTTTTAATAAGCCGCCTTATTATCAGGATGTAACTAAGGATACAATTATTGGGAACGATGTTTGGATTGGAAGTCATAGCGTCATTATGCAAGGAGTTAAAATAGGTGATGGTGCAGTAGTAGCAGCAGGTTCAATTGTCACAAAAAATGTACCAGATTATAGCGTTGTAGCCGGTTGTCCCGCAAAGGTTATTCGCAGAAGGTTTGATGATAAACAAATAAATGTGTTGAAGGAACTTAAATGGTGGGATCTACCGTTAAGTGAAATTCAGAAATTAGATAATGTATTTTTAGCAAAAGAAAGATGGTTTGAAAAATATACTAAGTGAATGATGTTATG
>NZ_JBFPJH010000080.1:0-13408 GCF_040838255.1 Bacillus sp. C30
GATAATTATTATCAACGAAACAGATGAGGAACCTTAATGAGAAAAACATTTCACCTTTTACGAAGGGGATTAAAAAATAAAGATGTTGATAAGCATATTGAATGGCAACGAAATGTAATTCGTTCTGAATATGTAGGTGAGAAGAGTACACTTCAAACAGAAAAAGAGATACAAGGTAAAAGGAGAGGTTCAGTTGAGTAAGTTAGTAATGATTTTTGCAAGTATGAGTGGAAATACAGAGGAAATGGCTGACCATATTGCGGGTGCGATTCGTGAAACAGAAAATGAGATTGAAGTAATTGATATTATGGATACACCAGAAGCTTCTATATTGGAGCAATATGACGGTATTATTTTAGGTGCTTATACTTGGGGAGATGGTGATCTTCCTGATGATTTTTTAGATTTTTATGATGCAATGGATTCTATTAACTTAACTGGTAAAAAAGCAGCTGCATTCGGTTCTTGTGATTCGGCTTATCCGAAATACGGGGTAGCGGTTGATATTTTAATAGAAAAGCTGCAGGAGCGCGGGGCAGCAGTTGTGTTAGAAGGATTGAAAGTAGAATTAACGCCAGAAGATGAAGATGTAGAAAAATGTTTACAGTTTGGAGCTGAATTCGTAAAACACCTTTCTTAATGGCAGAAGGGAGATGAAGAGAAATTGCATGAGAAAATTTCAATCAAAACGATGACAGATTACCATTTGTATGATTTTATGCGTTGTCCGCATAAATTTTATTTCCGTCATATAAAAAGAAGAGAACCTTCTTCATTTGAATGGCAACAAATAGCGCAAATGATTGTGAATCAAATTATTAATGAATATTACACGCTACCTGCGGGCCAACAAACGAAAATTGTACTTTTAATATTAATAGAAAAGTATTGGAAAAAAGTAAGGATTAATATGTTTGCTTCAAAGGCGGAGTACTATATTGTTTTAGCGAAGCTAACTGATCACTTATTACAGTTTGTTGAAAGGGATGATAGTCAGGCACCGCCGTTATTTTTATATGAGAAGTTTCAAACATATATGGAAGAGTTAGGTGTCCACATGTCATTGACATTTGAAGTTGGTGAGTGGAGTACTGAATCGTTTGTAATTAAAAAGTATGTTGTCGATGCGGATGAGGAAATGCTTGCTCTTTGTCAGAAGCTAATGACAGTATTCAGTTATAAAGCTTTCGGTATTCTTCCAGGGAAAATTGAAGTTATTAATTTAATAGAAGGAACTAAGTATGAGTACATTCCAAAGCAGGAAGATATTATAACTGGAATGGATGATTTATTTAGAATGAAAGAAATGTTGCAGCAACCTGAGCACTATACAGAGCGTCATTTTCGTTCTGAGTGTATGAGTTGTGCGTTTCGTAGTGAATGCCAAAGGGAAGAAGTAAAGAAAGAAGCGAAGCAGAAGAAAAATATAGTACATTAAAGGATGCAAATTTGCATCCTTTTTTGTTATTGACATGAAAAGCTTTTCATCATTTACCGTATATTTGTAGCAGATTAATAAAGGGAGGAATAATCAATGAAAGATGAAACGGTAGTATTTCAATGGTTAAAAGAACAGAATGCTCCTTTTGGAATTCAACTGCAAATTTTACAGGCATTTCAATTGTATAAAGTTATTGTTGAAATGGATAAAAAGTTAATGATGTATGAGGAGAGAGAGTATAGGGAGAGAATTTAATCTCGTCCCTGTAGTATTGCTTTAAGCTGTTCTTCATTCTTCTTTAATATTATTTCGTTGTTTGTTTCAATGTTATAAATAAGGTTATGTAGTAAAGGGCTGTATTGATAAAAGGTAGTGATGCGGTGAATGAGTAATGGATCGCGGTGAGAAATAAGTGCACTGTATTGTTCATATACAGATGTAGTAAACTCACGACCGAAATCATAATATAGCCCAGCAAAATCAAAAGCGGGATCGCCAATTTGAGCATCTCCAAAATCGATAACACCTGAAATGTTTTTGTGCAGGTTGTTAAATAAAATGTGATGATGTGTAAAGTCAGCATGAATGATTGCATTTTGAAAGGTAGATTTAGTTATACAGGTAAAGAAATTTTCGAATAAACGATTTAAGGCTGATTTCTGTAATGAAGTAAGACTGTTAGTAAGATATTGATTTAATTTTGTTTGTAGTTCTTTCCAGTAGGTAAGTGTTTTTTCGATAGGGAACCCTAGCGTTTCAGTACGTTTTAAAGGAATACTATGTAAAGCCGCAAGGAAAGTGGCTAATTGTGTAATGATTGCTTTCAATTCTTTTTTCTCTAGCTTGGTAACTATTTCAGTTGTTAACGGTTCACCGTGAATGAGAGGATAATAGCTACAAAATGGAACGGTATTACAATTATTCTTATACAATAGTTTATACTTAGGGACTGCAATTTCTTGTAATGAATGAGAAAGAATTGTGCACAGTTCTTTTTCTAACGGAATTCGGTTTGCATATTCAAGTTTTCGTGGGAAACGAAATAGTAGTTCGTCATTTATAATAACCGTTATATTATCCCAACCTTCTTCATTTTGCATATATGAATGTATAGAAAGATCTGGTAGAGCTTCTTTTATATATTGTTTGTAAGAGTCCATAATTGTTCCTCGTTTCTAAGTTAAAGGTAGGTTATTCCACTCTATAATATCAGAATTTTCTTTCTATATGTTAAAATATAACTATCATTATGGAGGAGGGTGGGGTGCATTACGAAGAAAAGAATATTAATCATTTCTCTATGTATCGCTTTTGGATTGTTTTGGTCATATAAAGAGGAGGTTTTTGCCAGCTTTAAACCGATAGATCGCTACGAGTTAAATAAGGAATTAAAGAACAAAAGTATAGAAACTTTAACTCATAAAGAAAAGAAAAATGTAGGAGAACACTTTGTGACAGCGCAACTAGCAGTGTTTGAGTTTAATAATAAAGAAGATGTGAAACGAAAAGGTGAAGAAATATTTGTAAATAGAGGGTATGAACAGTTAATAGAAAATTATTACCCAAACCGTTTTCGGGATTTAGAGTATAAATTTACAAACGAAGAGATACGTGAAGAGACAGATGAGAGTTTTCGCTATCATGCTGTAGCGTACGTTACTGGTATTGAAAATGGCAAGAGAAGTGAAATGAAATTAAATTATGACATGAAAATTGTAAAGGTTAATAATTTATTCATGGTGTTAGAACAAAAACAATATGTACAATAAAAAACCCTCTAGAAGCAGAGGGTTTTTAAAGATTTTCATTTTGTTGACCAAGTTCTTTTTGAGCAATGTATAAATTTCCTTGCTCAACTTGTTTCAGTGTATGAACAGAATCTCCTGCATATCCTTTTTCTGTTTTAACAGTTCTTTTTGAACGATTTGAATCTTGTTTCTTCATATAATAGACCACCCTTCCTTAAAAATAGACGAAAATGATGAGCACGAGTAATACAGCTGCGAAAATGGTAATGCCCATTAAAAAAGAAGTGTTTTTATATTTAGGTGGCTTATGTACATCTTGCCGATATCCAGGTGAAATTTCAGGGGCGAATTCTTCATCGAATGATTGTTTCTTTTGTTTTTCGTCCATATGTATCCACCTTTCTTTTTCATTATGTTACACGTTACAAGAAAAAATATGCATGAAGAAAACAGCCGCTATATCATTAGCGGCTGCTTTGCGTTGTATATTTTCTTTGTACTTGAAAGAGACGGATAAGCAGGAAGATTGCTCCAAATGCTAGACCGATAATAAGACCGATCCAATAACCTTTTGCTGCCCAGTCAGTATAAGTTGCTAACATGTAGCCAAGAGGTAGACCTATTACCCAATAAGCTATTAATGTCATAATTAAGGCAACATTTACGTCTTTATAACCACGAAGTGCTCCTTGTACTGGAGTTGCAATCGCATCTGAAATTTGAAATAAAATCGCGAATATAAGAAATTCTTTAGCTAAATGATGGACATTTGCATTTGTCGTATAAATAGAAGCAATTTCATCATCAAAGAAATAGAGAAGGATTGAATATAAAAGAGCGAAAGCAAGGGCTAACCCAATTCCGATAAATCCATATTGTTTCGCATTATTGTATCGTTTTGCTCCAACTTCAAATCCGACTGCTATCGTCATTGCCATTGCTAAACTTAAAGGAGTCATATATAACAAGGAAGCAAAGTTCATAGCTGCTTGATGTGCTGCTATTGTTGTCGTACTAAAATTACTCATCATAAGTGTTACCGCAGCGAAAATACTCGTCTCAAAAAAGATAGCAAATCCGATAGGGACGCCAAGTTTCAGGAATTCCTTCCAGATTGTAAAGGAAGGGCGGTATAACTGTTTAAAGATATTGAAAGAAGCAAAAGGCTCTTTCGTACGAATAATAATAACCGTAATAATTAAAATACACCAATAAGTTGCTGCAGAAGCGATCGCCGCACCAACACCACCGAGTTTTGGAAAGCCAAAGTGACCAAAAATTAATAAGTAATTTAATACTACATTAATTGGTAATGATAGTAATGTAATAATCATCGTTGTTCGAGTTTTTCCTAATGCATCAATAAATCCACGTAAGACGGTGTAAGTAAATAAAGGGATAATTCCAATCGCGATAATAATTAAAAATTGTGCTGCAATACGTTCCACGGGTTCTTCTAATTGCATGCCATTTAAAATAGGTGAAACAGCGAAGAATCCGATAAGGATAACAACGAAACTAGCACAAATTGCTAAATATACTGCTTGTATGACAATGTGGGGAACGTCCTCCTTTTTCTTTGATCCAACGAGCTGTGCAACAATAGGAGTAGTAGCCATTAAAATTCCTGTTAAGCCGGTACTAACGGGAAGCCATATACTTGTTCCGATAGCAACACCCGCTAAATCAATAGGACTCGCATGTCCTGACATTGTCGTATCAAAAAAGCTCATCGCAAATAATGACATTTGCGTTACAAAAATCGGGAAAAAGAGTAATGAAAATTGCTTTAACTTTTGTGAGAATGAAGTAGTTTCTTTCATAAAATCCCCTTTCAACGTAAAAAACAAACTCTTATTATCATACAATTTAATCAAAAAATAGAAAAGAAATAAGCGTATACAACAAATGAAATCAATAAAAAAAGGATGCACTTTGAAAAGGGATAAGGTATTATGATAAGGTGTGAAAAAATTACATATTCGTTATTAAGGAGGCACTACTTGTGGCTGATTGGTTAATTGGATTAATCATGGGTGCTGTTGAAGGTTTAACAGAGTTTTTACCAGTATCATCAACAGGACATATGATTTTAACAGGACACTTAATTGGATTTGAAGACGATAGAGCGAAAGTTTTCGAAGTTGTTATTCAGTTGGGATCGATTTTAGCAGTTGTTGTTATATTTTGGAAACGTTTATGGTCATTAGTTGGAATAGGGAAAGTAACTGATGGACCATCTTTAAATTTATTACATATTATTATCGGGATGATTCCTGCCGGCATACTCGGCGTACTATTCCATAGCGCAATTAAAGAAGTTTTATTCGGTCCAGGACCGGTTGTTATTAGCTTAGTAGCTGGTGGTATTTTAATGATTGTTGCTGAGAAGTTTTCAAAACCAAGTACAGCAAGAACGTTAGATGAAATCACATATAAGCAAGCATTTACAATCGGAATGTTCCAATGTTTAGCACTTTGGCCAGGATTTTCTCGTTCTGGATCAACAATAAGTGGTGGTTTATTAGCACGCGTTTCGCATACAGCGGCAGCGGAATATACATTTATTCTAGCGGTGCCAATGATGGTAGCTGCAAGTGCCTTAGATTTAATTAAAAGCTGGGATATATTAAGCGCGGCTGATATACCGTTATTTGCAACTGGATTTATTACAGCATTCGTTGTTGCGATGCTTGCAATTGTTTCATTCTTAAAATTATTAGGTCGTGTAAAACTAACACCGTTCGCTTACTATCGTTTCATTTTAGCTGCGGTATTCTATTTCTTCATTATGTAATAAAAAAACCTGCCGAAATCGGCAGGTTTTTTATTTTACTACTTTCTCAATCATGCTTTCCATTACATGTTCCCAAAGAGAAGTATCATCAGCTAATGTAGCACGGAAATTAGCATACATTTCTTTTTGTTTCTCTTCGAATGTTGGATCTTCTTTTTCAGGTAATGTAGCGCGCATTGAAGTTACTAATTCTTGTACTTTTGTAGCGCGTGGTCCAAAGACGGCTTGTTCATTTCCGTCTTTATCAATGAAAATAAAGATTGGAATCGCACGTGCTGTTCCGTTTGTTAAGTATTGATCCATTAACTCTAAGTTTTCATCGCGAATTAATAAACGCATATCAATATTTGCAACTTCAGAAATTCGTTTCATAACAGGTACACATAAAAGAGCGTCGCCGCACCAGTCAGCTGTTAATACGATAACGCGCCAGCCATCATTTTGACGTTCTTCTAAAACTGGAAGTAATTCATTTGGAATTAAAAAGTTATTGTAAATGTGTAGTAGCTCGTATTGGTTTACTTTCATTTCATTCACATATGTATCAAAGGACATGCCTTTATCAGCCCATTGTAGTAAGTTCATAAGTAACACCTCTTTAGTATGATTTATTTTTATTGTACCAATTTTTATATAGAAAAGCTTGTATTCTTACTCTTTCTTATCACTAAATAATTTATTTAGTGTGTAAAGGAATAGTGCGACACATAATTCAGCTATGTTGGGCATTTGTACACTCTCTATCCAGTCATCGGCGGTATGTATGACAAACCAATCTAACGTAATTTCAATTATAGAGAGCAGAGCAATTGAGAGCCAATTGGGCATACTTGTCATCATTGGATGTAGGAGCATTTTAAAGAAAATGAATATAAAATATGTAATACCGTCTAATAAAAGAATGAGTAAAAAAAAGAGTAGTAGAGCTGTTCTTGATGAATATTCTATACCTGTAATATGAAAGATTCCTACATATACAAAAAATATAAATGCAAAGAATATAATGAGAATAAGAATAACAACACTAATAATAATAGTCTTATCTTTTAGACTGAGATTAGAAAGTTTGTCTTCTTCACTCATTGCCCCAACTCCTTTTTCTGGAAAATTAATTTCATTGTAGCATGAAATATCTATTAAAAAACTACGAATTATGGGGAAATAAGGTGACAAAAAGTAAGATTTCGTGTAAAATTATTAATAAGGTTTTTATTTAACTAAATTAAATAAAAGGGGCTGTCAAAGTTGTCTCAAAATCGAGAACAATTAATGGAAGAACTATCGACAAATGTTTTTGCAATGTTTCGTACGTTGCGTAATGATATTGGAAAAATATTTGGTGGTTACATACCGTGGAATGAGTTCATTGTCCTTAGAATATTGAACCGTACGAATAAAGAAATGGTCTCACGTGTAGCTAATGAGTTAAATGTGTCGAATAGTCATATTACAGCTGTTACAGAAAAATTAATTAATAAAGGCTTTGTAACTCGTTCACGTTCTACATCAGATCGCCGAGTTGTATATTTAGAGATTACAGAACAAGGGAAAGAGTTAGTTGCGAAAATGGAAGGTGAGAAAAAGAAATATTTACAAGAAAGATTTTCCGCACTTTCAGAAGATGAAATGGATATAATGATATCTATTTCTAAAAAACTTATTTAAATAATTACAAATAAGAAAACGCTTACCTAATTAAAAAGAAGACCTTCCTCATATATGGAAGGTCTTCTTCTGTGTGTAATAGATGATAAAAAATAAAATGTGTATGAAAAAAGATAGAGCGCCATACTACTAATAAAGGAAGGAGGGAGAAATATGACGAATCGTAATGGTAGTCAAGGAAGTGGAAATCAAGGTTCACCAAAATCAGGGCAATTCCAGCAGGAGTTTAGTACTGAATTTGAAACGGGAAATGATAATAAAGGAAAAGAATATCGTTCGAAAAAAGGAAGTAAATCAAAAAAGGAGTGAAATGATTCACTCCTTTTTTGATTTAAGATGCTGCAGATTGATCCGTATTATATTTTTCTTCTGATTTTGCAACAATCATTGCACAAATTGCATCACCGGAAATATTTACAGCAGTTCTAGACATATCTAGAATGCGGTCAATACCGATAATTAAAGCAATGCCTTCTACTGGTAGATTTACTTGATTTAAAACCATCGTAAGCATTACTAGTCCAACACCTGGTACACCTGCAGTACCGATACTAGCTAGTACAGCAGTTAATACGACCATAGCTTGTAAGTTCAACGCCGTATACTTGAGCGATAAATACAGTTGCTACCCCTTGCATAATAGCAGTACCATCCATATTAATCGTTGCACCTAGTGGTTGTACAAAAGAGCTTATCGCTTTTGAAACTCCAAGTTTTTCTTGGGCGGTTTTCATGGCAAATGGAAGGGACGCATTAGAGCTAGATGTACTAAACCCAATTGCCATTACCGAACCGAAATGTTTAAAGAAACGAATAATACTTTCTTTGGCTAGTACCTTTAATAAGCCGCCGTATACGAAGACACCGTGAATAATGAGTACCAACATAACGACAATCATATACTTGAACATCGCAGCGACGCCTGCAAGACCCATTTTATCAACGGACGAAGCGAGCAACCCGAATGTTCCGATTGGAGCTAATTTCATGACGAGATTAACAAGATACATCATTAATTCGTTGCCCTGTTCAAGTAATGAATGGACACCTTGAACTCGTTTTCCTAAAACAGCTAAACCGAGTCCGATCAATGCGGCAAAGGCAATAATTTGTAGCATGTTCCCATCAGCCATCGCTTTTGCTGGATTATCTGGCACAATATTCAGCAATGTATCAACGAAAGATGTTTCAGTTTTTGCACCTTCATACTTAAGCCCGTCTGTTTTAAAGTTACCGCCAGCTCCTGGTTTTATGATAAGTGCAAATGTAACTGCAATAGAGATAGTGACAGCTGTTGTTACGAGAAAGAATGAAATTGATTTTAAATCAATTCTTCCAAGTTGTTTCGGATCTCCAAGACCAGCAGCCCCAAGTACGATAGAAATGAATACAACAGGAACAACTAGCATTTTAATAAGTCGAATAAACAGTTGACCAAGTGGATTGAACGCATATTGATTCAATGGCTCAAAAATAGATGGAGCAGCTAAATTTAAAGTGAGTCCGACAACTAGACCGAGAAATAATGCAATTAAGATTGCCTTTGTTTGTTTCAATAAAAGCCCCCCTTTGTTTTTGTAAAATTGCTTTCTAAATTAATCATACCGAAAAAATACCTATTTTGACAATATTTTCTGAATGTTTAGTATGAAACTGTCTGTTTCAATGTATATAGTCCAGTTTTGCTGAAATATGTGGAAAGAATACATTTATGTATTTGGAAAAAAAGTAGACCATCACATGATGGCCTAGGGAAGGGGACAATTTATATCAATTTAATTAGGGATGGAAGCTATTCAAAGACACTGGGGAATGTCTTATAAATTAGGGAGGAACAGCTTCGATACATATACTATAAAAGTTGGATGTGATCCTCGTGTGAACATGGAGTGAAAGAGAGGGAGTTTCAAATAAAAGATAGAAAGAATAAAAAAATAAGACCATCACATATAGGATGGTCAAGGAAGGGGACAATTTATGTCAATTTAATTAGGGATGGAAAGCTGTTCAAGACACTGGGGAATGTCTTATAAATTAGGGAGGAACAGCTCCGATACGTATACTATAAAAGGTAGATGTGATCCTCGTGTGAACATGGAGTGAAAGAGAGAGGGAGTTTCAAATAAAAGATAGAAAGAATAAAAAATAAGACCATCACATATAGGATGGTCAAGGGAAGGGGACAATTTATGTCAATTTAATTAGGGATGGAAGCTATTCAAAGACACTGGGGAATGTCTTATAAATTAGGGAGGAACAGCTTCGATACATATACTATAAAAGTTGGATGTGATCCTCGTGTGAACATGGAGTGAAAGAGAGGGAGTTTCAAATAAAAGATAGAAAGAATAAAAAAATAAGACCATCACATATAGGATGGTCAAGGAAGGGGACAATTTATGTCAATTTAATTAGGGATGGAAAGCTGTTCAAGACACTGGGGAATGTCTTATAAATTAGGGAGGAACAGCTCCGATACATATACTATAAAAGGTAGATGTGACCCTCGTGTGAACTTGGAGTGAAAGATATGGGAATTTGAAAAGGGATAAAATAGTTGTTGTAAGAGTTATAGTATAAGTGGAGATATAATAGAAAATATTCTTTTGTAAAACGATAGGAGTCTGAATATAAATAAAAGTTGAAATCTATTAAAAAAAGGATTATGCTCAACTATATTATAAGAATATAAGGTTTATCCCGCTACTTGTAGGCTCTTAAAGAGTCTTTATTTATGAGGGGATAAAAGCTTCACTTGATAAAGGGAGTTAGTGATATGGAAGTAGCAAAAAAACAAGGGTTGTATAATCGTTTTATACGATTGAATCCACCACAAATTTTAGCATTAGGCTTTTTTTGTTTAATTGTGGTCGGAGGATTGTTATTAAAGTTACCGTTTGCAACGAAAGTACATATTAGTTGGGTAGATGCTTTCTTTACAGCTACGTCGGCAGCGACTGTAACCGGTTTAGGTGTTGTAGATACTGCGAGTACGTTTACGATGTTTGGTGAAATTGTTATTATGTTTTTAATTCAAACGGGTGGTCTCGGTCTTATGACGATAGCCATTTTAATTGTTTGGGTATTAGGGAAAAAAATTGGTTTACGCCACCGATTATTAATTGGAGAAGCATTTAATCAAACAAATATTGGTGGTCTTGTGAAATTAGTAAAACGTGTTTTTATTTTTTCTATTTGTATTGAGCTAATTGGAGTTATCTTTTTATCGATTCGCTTTATTCCAGAGTTTGGTTTTGGAAAAGGTTTATACTATAGTGTTTTTCACGTTATTGCGTCATATAATAATGCCGGCTTTGCGCTTTGGCCAGATAATTTAACAAGATATGTAGGAGATCCTATTATTAATATTGGGATTTGTTCTTTAATTGTAATAGGAGGGTTAGGGTTTACGGTACTAATTGATATATGGTATAGCCGTAGTTTCCGAAAATTATCACTGCACTCCAAAATCATGATTGTTGGAACGATAGCACTTAATGTTATTGCGATGATTGTGATTTTTGTATTGGAATATAATAATGTGAAGACTTTGGGGCACTTATCTTTAAATGAAAAATTATGGGCTTCGTTCTTCCAAGGAATTACACCTCGTACAGCTGGTTTTAACACGGTAGATTATGGGGGGATGGAAGAGTCATCGATACTATTTACAATGGTATTAATGTTTATTGGTGCGGGAAGTGTATCGACAGGCGGTGGAATTAAGTTAACGACATTCGTTATTTTAATTACATCAGTTCTTTCTTTCTTTAGAAAGAAAGAGGATTTTGTTTTGTTTCAGCGTACGATTAAAATGTCGACAGTAACGAGAGCGTTAGCAATTGTCGTTGCTAGTCAAATACTTATTTTTACAGCGGTATTTGTATTAATGCTTACAGAAGACTTCAGTTTTATTCAGTTATTATTTGAGACAATTTCAGCGTTTGGTACAGTAGGGTTAACAATGGGGATTACTGCGAAGCTATCGGCGTTTGGAAAATGTATTATTATGTTTGTTATGTTTTGTGGATTAATCGGACCGTTAACACTTGTGTTCTCTTTGGCACGACCAGCAAAACAAAAAATTAAATATCCATCAGAAGATGTATTTACAGGATAAGGTATCCCGCATAAAGCGAGATACCTTTTTCTTTTTAAAAAAGAGAGAACAATAAACCAATAAGCGCCACTCGGAATAAAATCGCAATGAGTGCAGCGATACCACCCACAATGGCAGCGGTACCGCCAGTTACAGTAGCCCCGCGATTATAAGCGTAAATACCAAGTAGAACAGACACAAGACCAAATAGTGTTGGGAATGTGAATAATGATAATATTGCTAAGGCAAGAGCAATGAAACCAGCAGTCGATCCAGCTGCAGACGATCTTACATCATCGTTATCTTTATCATCATAATCGATACGCTGTGGTGCAACTTCAGCTGCGTATTCTTCTTTATAATCACTATCTATTCGATCTCTTGTTTTATATTCATCAAATTTCTCAGTCAAAGTAAGGACTCCTTTCATAACAAGATTCAATAGTAGTATGTTTCTCTTTACTGTTTTTATCCCGCTATTTGCGAGCAGTAAGACTCCCACCTCAAAATTCGGCTGGAGCCCTGCTGCCCGTAAACGCCCGATTGGTGTGGGCTAATAATCAGTGGGGGATGAACAAAACCTCCACTGATTAAAGTTTCACTTTATCCGAACTTGTACAGGGAGTAATATCCAATTGGAAAGTGAAAAATGTTTTTTCAAAATAGGAAAACTTAGTATGACTTCCTCTATTTTGGAAAGTATAAAAAAGAATAATGAGGAAAGGGTGTAGTACATAATGGAACATCCAATTGAAAATTTAATGAAAACAGCAATGACAAATTTAAAAGAGATGGTAGATGTAAATACGATTGTTGGAAGTCCGGTTTCAACAGCTGATGGAAATGTAGTATTAACAGTATCTCAAGTGGCTTTTGGTTTTGGAGCTGGTGGAAGTGACTTTAAAGGTGATTTTATTTCCGAAAAACATAATAACGGACAAGGGCAGCATAAAGAGAACAAGCAAAGTCATCCATTCGGAGGCGGAAGCGGGGCTGGGGTTTCTATTAGCCCAGTTGCTTTTTTAGTAGTTGGTTCTAACGGTGTGCAAGTGTTGCATCTCAATAGTAGTACACATTTAATTGAAAAAGCTTTAAATACTGTGCCAAGCACTGTGGATAAATTTGTGAATGGTCGCCAAAAGTGAACTTGCATTTTTTAGGAATTATGATATATTAGAAAAAGTGCGCTTTATGAAGATCGGAATAATTGAACTGTAAATATATATGATGTGTGGAATAAGGGAGAGGAATTTATGATTAATATCAAAAACTTAGTAGTTGGCTTATGTATGTTAGTAAGCGGTTTTGTTGTATATGTAATAAAAGAAAAAGCTCCATTCTAAAACAGACAAACCGTTAATGTCTGTTTTTAATTTGTAAAAAATGTTGACAAGTTATTGTATTGGTGTTATAATTTTAATTCGTGTCTCGGTTAAAGCTAGTGTAAAGTAAATAAATCTTATGAATATAATACGAAAAGTTTGCGAAAGATCGGGTAGTCTTACCAACAACTTTTGTGAACAAACCCTATAAATTGTATATGTAAGCTTTATATGTATACTAGTGAATCAAGGAGCGGTCAGTGGAACCGTAATGATGAGAGAGAGGTAGGGCTTTCATCCAGTATATGTTACTTTCCTGTTAGGTGAATATAAAAA
>NZ_JBFPJH010000081.1:0-13309 GCF_040838255.1 Bacillus sp. C30
GTTACATTTTATTTCAAATAGGAACTACCTATTTTTATAAAAAGTGCTAAAATAGAAAAATGAAAACAATTGGTTAGGGTGATTTCAGTGACAAAAATTAAATTAGGTTTATTATACGGTGGAAAATCAGCTGAGCATCAAGTTTCGTTACAAACGGCTCTTGCTGCTATTAAAGCATTAAATCAAGATAAATTCGAGATTCATCCAATTTATATTACAGAACAAGGCCAATGGATGCGTGGAGAGCGTATTGAAGGCGAAGTAACAAATGTTGAGGCATTACAAATGAGTGGGGAAGAGAATACAATCTCTCCTGTATCATTAAGTACAGAAATTATCCCAACTGCAACTTCTAAACAAGAAGATGCAATTGATGTTATTTTCCCATTATTACATGGACCGAATGGTGAAGATGGAACAGTACAAGGGTTATTAGAATTACTAAACATTCCATATGTAGGTAACGGTGTATTAGCATCATCTGCTGGTATGGATAAAGTTGTTATGAAAAATATCTTTGCAGAAGCTGGATTGAAACAAGCGAAATATGCATCTTTCATTCGTAGCGCATGGGAAAAAGATCGTGAAACAGCGTATGAAAAAGTAGAAGAAGTATTAGGATATCCTTGCTTCGTAAAACCAGCAAATCTTGGTTCAAGTGTTGGTATTAATAAGTGTAATGATCGTGAAGAGCTTGAGAATGCATTCGAAGAGGCATTCCAATTTGACCGTAAAATTATTGTAGAAGAAAATATTGTAGGTCGTGAAGTAGAAGTTGGTGTATTAGGTAATGATGAGCCGAAATGTTCAGTTGTAGGTGAAATTGTACCGAAAAAAGATTTTTATGATTACAAATCGAAATACATCGATGGTGATACAGCGTTAATTATTCCAGCTGAAATGACAGAGGAAGAGTCTAATGTAATTAAGCGAGATGCAATTATCGCATTCCAATCATTAGATGGTTCGGGCTTAACACGAGCTGATTTCTTCTTAACGAAAGATGGAGAAGTATATATTAACGAAGTAAACACAATGCCAGGATTCACGCCGTTTAGTATGTTCCCTCTATTATGGCAACATACAGGGTTACCGTATCCGGAATTAATTGAAGAGCTAATTCGCTTAGCGATTGAGCGTCACGAAGAAAAACAAAAAATTAAATATACAATCTAACAAAAAAGGAGGAAGCACTATTCGAAGGAATAGTGCTTCCTCTATGTAAGGAGTGTTTTCATGATAAATCGAACGTTAAAACAAGTAGAGCAGATGATAAATGGTACTGGATTAGCAGAGCGGTATGAGGGAATTACTATACAAGGAGTGTCTATTGATACGAGGAAAATTGAAAATGGAAATTTATATGTTCCAATTCAAGGTGAACGTTTCGATGGACATGCTTTTGTAGACAAAGCTGTTGAAAATGGGGCGATTGCTACATTATGGATGAAAGATGTAGAAAACCCACCTGAAAATCTTCCGGTTATTTTTGTAGAAGATACACTAGCAGCATTGCAAATGTTAGCGAAAAACTATCGTGATCAATTGGATGTAAAAGTTGTTGGTGTAACGGGTAGTAATGGTAAAACATCTACGAAAGATATTGTAACAAGTATTCTTGCGACTAAATTTAAAGTTCAAAAAACAGAAGGTAATTTCAACAACCACATCGGTTTACCTCTTACTATTTTAAATTTAGAGGAAAATACAGAAGTAGCTGTATTAGAAATGGGCATGTCAAGCCGAGGAGAAATTGAATTTCTATCTAAGTTAGCTCGTCCTAATGCAGCTATTATTACGAACATTGGTGAGGCGCACTTAATGGATTTAGGCTCTCGTGAGGCGATTGCTGAAGCGAAGTTAGAAATTGTTACAGGTTTACAAAAGGGTGGCGTGTTCGTATATAATGGAGATGAGCCGCTATTAACGAATCGTGTTCCAGAAATGAATTTAGCAGCTGAAACAGTTACATTTGGTGATGCGAGAGCAAATGATTACTATCCAACTACTGTAACATTGCAGGCTACTGGGACACACTTTAAGATGAACAGGGATGAAACTTCGTCATTCTATTTGCCAGTACTAGGAAAGCATAATGTATATAATACGCTTGCTTCAATGGCAATTGCAAAACATTTTGGTGTAACGTGGGAAGAAATGAAACAAGGTTTAGTAACACTTCAAATGACAGGTATGCGTATGGAAATTGTAAAAACAGATAGTGGTTTAACAATTATCAATGATGCTTATAATGCTAGTCCAACAGCTATGGAAGCTGCGTTCCACCTAATGAATGGTTTAGATGGATTTGCTAAAAAAATTGTTGTGCTTGGTGATATGTTAGAACTTGGAAATCAAGAAGTGCAATTTCATTATGAAGTAGGTAAATTAATTGATCCAGCAAAAATTTCATATGTATTCACATATGGTAAATTAGGGGCTCAAATTGCTGAAGGTGCAAAAATTAATTTCCCTAAAGACCGTGTAAAAGCGTATGATAGTAAAGGAGAGTTAATAAAAGAGTTGCAAGCAGTAGTCGGTACGAAAGATGTTGTATTAGTAAAAGCATCTCGCGGCATGAAATTAGAAGAAGTAATTACGATGTTGAAATAATTGGTGTATATAAATAGGGATGATAGCCACGAAAATAGTGGAAACTTATAATAAGCGCTTACAGTAAACGATAAAAAAATAAAAGTAAAGAAAAAAGCTCTGAATATGAAATAAGGTAACAGTTGGGGTTTGCTTTTTACACCTACAAAACTTATAATTGATAAAGTGTAATAACGTTTAGAAGTATTTTCGTGAAGAATATACACCCGGTTATATACGTAAGTATTCAGGAAAATGGCTTTTCCGCAAGTTCGGAAAACGCCTTTTTTTAAATGATAAGTATAGGATAGAAAAGGAGAAGTAACATTGACAACATTTCGAGAACTAGGATTAAGTGAGTCTTTACTACAATCTGTTGAAAGTATGGGCTTTGAAGAGGCTACGCCGATTCAAGCTGAAACAATTCCACATGCATTGCAAGGTAAGGATATTATTGGGCAAGCGCAAACAGGTACAGGGAAAACAGCAGCATTCGGATTACCACTATTAGATAAAGTGGATACAAATAAAGAAGCAGTTCAAGGTATTGTTATCGCGCCAACGCGTGAATTAGCAATTCAAGTTGGAGAAGAGCTATACAAAATTGGTAAACATAAACGTGTTCGTATTCTACCAATTTATGGTGGTCAAGATATTAACCGCCAAATTCGTGCTCTAAAAAAACACCCACACATTATTGTAGGTACGCCGGGTCGTATTTTAGATCATATCAACCGTAAAACACTTCGCTTACAAAACGTAGAGACTGTTGTTCTTGACGAAGCGGATGAAATGTTAAACATGGGCTTCATTGAAGATATTGAAGCGATTTTAACAGATGTGCCAGAAACACATCAAACATTATTATTCTCAGCGACAATGCCAGATCCAATCCGTCGTATTGCTGAGCGTTTCATGACTGAGCCTCAACACATTAAAGTAAAAGCAAAAGAAGTAACAATGCCAAACATTCAGCAGTTCTATTTAGAAGTGCAAGAAAAGAAAAAGTTTGACGTGTTAACACGCTTACTAGATATTCAATCTCCAGAGCTTGCAATCATATTCGGTCGTACAAAGCGTCGTGTTGATGAATTATCAGAAGCATTAAACTTACGTGGTTATGCAGCAGAAGGTATTCACGGTGACTTAACACAAGCGAAGCGTATGTCTGTATTACGTAAATTTAAAGAAGGTACTATTGAAGTTCTTGTTGCAACAGACGTTGCTGCACGTGGTCTTGATATTTCAGGCGTAACACACGTATACAACTTCGATATCCCACAAGATCCAGAATCATACGTTCACCGTATCGGTCGTACTGGCCGTGCCGGTAAAAAAGGTATTGCAATGTTATTTGTAACACCACGTGAATCAGGACAATTAAAAAATATCGAGCGTACAACAAAACGTAAAGTTGATCGTATGGACGCACCGACACTTGACGAGGCGTTAGAAGGTCAACAACGTTTAATCGCTGAAAAACTTCAAAGCACAATTGAAAATGATAACTTATCATACTACAAGCGTATTGCAGAAGAAATGTTAGAAGAGAATGATTCTGTAACAGTAGTAGCTGCTGCTTTAAAAATGATGACAAAAGAGCCGGATACAACTCCGATCGCTTTAACATCAGAACCACCAGTTGTTTCAAGAGGTGGCGGTTCTAAAAAACGCGGTGGTAACGGAAGTGGATACCGTGATGGTAACCGTAATCGTAGTCGTGATGGACGCGGCGGTGGCGATGGTCGTAACCGTGATCGCAATCGTGATGGACGTGGAAGCGGAAGTGGCGATGGTCGTAACCGTGATCGTAATCGTGATGGCAACCGTGGTCGTAAAGGTGAAGGTCGCCCTGGATCTTCAAATGGACGCGGCGAAAGAAAACATCATAGCCGTCCACAAGCTTAATAAAAAAGAGAATGCCCTTTGCTGGCATTCTCTTTTTTTATTTCTGTAATTGTGCATACTACATAGTAACTCGTATAGAAATGAGGTGCTATATGCTTGTAAGACTTGGGTATGTTGCGATGAGTGTACATTTGAAGAATGCTTCTCCATCTCAAACGATGACGTATGCACAGTTTCAGCGGATTGATGATCGAGAGGCTGCGATTCGTAAACTTGAAAGAATCGCTAATTCGAATTTGGAAAATTGCTTACGGTTATTAAAACATAATAAAGGGCATGATATATCTTTCTTTCGACTTAGTTCCAAGCTTATTCCTTTAGCGAATCATGAGGAGTTGTTAGATTGGAACTATATTCGTCCGTTAAAAGAAAATCTGAAAGAATTAGGTGAATATGCAATTCGTATGAATATGCGAATTGACTTCCATCCAGATCACTTTGTTGTACTAAATTCACCTGAGGAGAGTATTCTCAAACAATCTGTAAAGACATTGCAGATGCACAAAAAATTGTTAAAGGGTATGGGAATTGAACATAAGCAACGATGTGTATTACATGTGGGAGGAGGTTATAAAGATAAGGAGCTTGCATTAGAACGCTTTATAGAAAATTGGTCAACTGTTCCAAGAGGTATTCAAGAGATGATTATATTAGAAAATGATGACACGACCTTTTCTTTAGAAGAAACATTGTATTTAGGTGAGAAATTAGACATTCCAGTCGTGTTTGATTTGCACCATCATATGATGAATAATGACCAGGAAGATTGGCATGAAGATTGGGCGCGTGTTGTACATACGTGGGAATCGTCTTTGTTACCGGTTAAAATGCACATCTCCAGTCCTAGAGATGGAAAAAACCCGAGAGCACATGCAGATTTTATTGATGTAGATACTTTCTTATCTTTTTTGAAAAAGATAAAGGGGAGTGTTCCGCGAATTGATTGTATGATTGAGGCGAAGAAAAAGGACGAGTCTTTATTTCAACTAATGAGAGAGTTAAGTAAACAAACAGATGTGGAAATTATCGATGGTGCGAGCTTCTATATTAAATAAGCTCTGCGCCATCGTTTTTTTGTCCCGCTATTTGTGGGCAGTAAGACTCCCGCCTCAAAATTCGGCGAATGCGAGGGAGTTAGGTGGGAGATCAACTGCCCGTAAAAGCCCGATTGGTGCGGGCTAATAATCAGTGGGCGATGGACCCCCCACTGATTAAAGTTTCACTTTATTAAAAAAGGGGTGCACATGCCGCCGATGATCAGTCCTGTTAAATGGCTTATAGGATTGGCAGAGGGATTAAAGAAAGTAAATAGTAGTAATATAAGTATCATTATTGAAAAAATAGCGATGTCTCTTGGTTTTGAAGAACGATATCGACTATACAATAAAAATAATTGGGCGCCTAGTAATCCGAAAATACCACCAGATGCTCCGGTGTGAATATATTCAAGAGGCATAATAATATAAGAAGAAATATTCCCGAGAATGCCAGAAAGGAAAAAAATAATGATGAAAGAAAAGTGTCCTAGTTGTTTTTCGATAGAAGAACCAAATACGAATAAACAAATACTATTAGAAAGGAAATGTTGTAAGTCTACGTGTACAAGTAAGGAAGTTATGACACGCCACCATTCTCCTTTAGCGATATATTCATTGTAGGCTGCCAGGTGAAAGAGGGAAAAGTCGCTCGATATAATCATGACTAATTGTATAAGAAGTAAAGAAATGATAATCGGTTGTAAGGAAATGCGAGTGGATGGTATTAGCATGTTGTTAGTATCACTCCTTTTGCATCAGAAAGATTCTCTGTTATTCTTACAATATGAATGAAGAAAGCTAAATAGAAGAAGGGGATTTTGAAATGATTGTAGGGATTGGAATCGATATTATTGAGTTAAATCGAATTGAAAAAATGCTAGATGGAAAGCTTAAATTTATGGAACGTATTTTAACTGAAAGAGAACGTGATGTTGCCGAGGGGCTGAAAGGAAGTCGTCTTACAGAATTTGTAGCTGGAAGATTTGCAGCAAAAGAGGCGTATTCTAAAGCGGTAGGGACCGGTATCGGGAAAGAAGTGAGTTTTTTAGATATTGAAGTAAGGAATGATGATAGAGGTAAGCCGATTATCATTACAAATACAGAGCATATTGTTCATTTATCAATTAGTCATAGTAAAGAATTTGCCGTTGCTCAAGTTGTTTTGGAAAGCTCGTCACGCTAGTCTGCATATTTTATATCTTTGTCTCATATATTTGAGGTAGCGATAAGGAAGGCATATCTTCCATTCATTTATAGGGGCAAAGGGGCTGAAGTGATGAAAAGGCGTCTGTTTTTAGTTCTTGTCGGTTTATTGACCGTTTTTGTGTTGGCGGGTTGTATGGAAAAGAAACAGGAAGATGTTGTGAGAGATTTAGAAACGAAAGTTAAAAGTATGAAGAGTTATCAAGCTGAAGCGAAATTATCTATTAAAACAGGAAATGAACCTCAAGAGTACAATGTAGAAATTTGGCATAAAGAACCTTCGTATTATCGTGTGAATTTGCAGAATGCGAAAAAGGATCAGAGTCAAATTATTTTAAGGAATGATGAAGGTGTATTTGTATTAACACCGGCACTTAATAAGAGTTTCCGTTTTCAAAGTGATTGGCCGCAAAATAGTAGCCAGGCTTATTTATATGAATCACTTGTAAGAGATATTTTGCAAGATAAGAAAAATCTCTCTTTCGAGAAAACAGATAAGTATTATGTGTTTAAAACAAAAACAAATTATCAACATCAAAATATGTTGCCGAAACAAGAAATTAAGCTGAATAAAAGTGATTTAACACCAGTTTCTGTGAAACTGATGGATAATGATCAAAATGTCCTTGTAAAAGTAGATTTCACTAAAGTAAAGTTTGATGCAAAGTTTGATAAAGGTGCATTTGATACGAAACAAAATATGTCTAGAGCACAAGTAGATGTTCAGACGGCAGCGAAAGAAGACAAACCGTTTGCTATTTTGTATCCACGTGATACACCGCAAGGTATGACTTTGAAAGAGGAAGAAGAGTTGAAGACAGACAGTGGCAAGCGTGCAATACTCACATACACTGGAAGTAAGAAATCCTTTACTTTAATACAAGAAAAGTCAAAAGTTGCAGAGGCCTCATCGGCGGTAAGTGTAAGTGGAGAGCCGATTGATCTTGGTTTCACGATTGGTGCATTGACGAAAGACTCTGTAACGTGGTCACATAACGGAGTAGAATATATGCTCGTGTCTAAAGGTTTAGAGCCGAATGAGTTGTTGATGGTTGCTCGTTCGGTTACAGCGAAGCAGGTGAAGTAAACTTCTTAGACGTGGTGATATATGTGCACCACGTCTTTTCTTAGTTTGAAGGTGGATTTCATAAAAGAAGCATATAAAAGAATAAGCTTCGCATATCGTGTATAAGGAAGTGTATTTATGGAAGAAGCACCGTTTTACCGTGACACTTGGGTGGAAGTGGATTTAGATGCGATCTATAACAATGTTACGCATATTAAAGAGTTCATTCCAAGTGATGTAGAAATTTTTGCTGTAGTTAAAGCGAATGCATATGGGCACGATTATGTACCAGTGGCTAAAACCGCATTAGAAGCAGGGGCAACAAGATTAGCAGTTGCTTTTTTAGATGAAGCTTTGGTGCTTCGGAGGGCTGGTATTACTGCACCGATTTTAGTATTAGGTCCTTCCCCTCCTCGTGATGTAAATGTTGCTGCTGAAAATGATGTAGCATTAACTGTTTTTCAAAAAGAATGGGTAGAAGACGCGATAAAGCTCTGGGATGGTTCATCAATAATGAAATTCCATATTAATTTTGATAGTGGTATGGGGAGAATTGGAATACGCGAACGCAAAGAATTAAAGGGGTTCTTAAAGAGTTTAGAAGGCGCGCCATTTTTAGAGTTAGAAGGAGTATATACACATTTTGCAACATCCGATGAGGTTGAGACTTCTTACTTTGATAAGCAATATAATACGTTCTTGCAGCAGTTAAGTTGGTTGAAAGAATTTGGAGTGAACCCTAAATTTGTCCATACAGCCAATAGTGCTGCAACGTTAAGATTTCAAGGGATTACATTTAATGCAGTGCGAATTGGTATTGCGATGTATGGACTATCCCCATCTGTAGAAATACGTCCTTTTTTACCGTTTAAATTGGAACCGGCGTTGTCACTTCATACGAAAGTTGCTCATATTAAGCAAGTGATTAAAGGGGATGGGATTAGTTATAATGTCACATACCGAACGAGAACCGAAGAATGGATTGCGACAGTTGCGATTGGGTATGCAGATGGCTGGCTTAGAAGATTGCAAGGGTTTAAGGTACTTGTAAACGGTGAAAGAGTACCGATTGTAGGGCGAGTGACAATGGATCAATTCATGATACATCTTCCTTGTGAAGTGCCACTTGGTACGAAAGTTACACTCATTGGGAGACAAGGTGATGAGTATATTAGTGCTACCGAGGTTGCTGAATATTCCGGGACTATTAATTATGAAATTATTGCAACGATAAGCTTCCGTGTACCGAGAATATTTATACGACACGGTAAAGTTGTAGAAGTAATCAATTATTTGAACGATATATAGAAGAAGGTATTATTACTCAGCACCTCGTCATTTGGAGGAGTTTCACTAATAAAGAATAGGCTCTTTTTCGCTGGGGAGCTTCTTTTTATACTTGTTATTAATATAAGTTGCAATGAAATATTACTGAAGGATTGCTTTATTTCTTGTTTGAAAGAGATAAAAAGTAAAAGAAGATGAATGTTTTATTTATGAATTGGAAAACATAAGCAAGGAATAAGGAAGTCTTTGCAACAGGCTCCATACAATGGTATTATTACAATAGGTGTCATATATATATTTGGGTGTGTAGTTGACGGTGGAGGTGTATTTTTGTGTCCGAATCAAGTGTAACTACTGAAATCGTGGTTCGGTTGCCAAAGCAAATGGTAACGGAATTGGACGGAATTGGAAAACAAGAGAATAAGAATCGCCATGAACTAATTTGCCAGGCAACACAACTGTTATTGCGTCAACATAAGACGAAGAAACGCTACCAACATGAATCAATGCGACGTGGGTACATTGAAATGGGAAAAATTAATCTTGGTATTGCATCTGAAGCTTTCTTAGCAGAGTATGAAGCAGCTCATACGGTAGAACGCTTAGTTAGCGGGGGGTAATATTTTGATTGTAAAACGCGGCGACGTGTATTTTGCAGACCTTTCCCCAGTTGTTGGTTCTGAGCAAGGAGGCGTTCGTCCGGTTCTTGTCATTCAAAATGACATCGGAAATCGTTTTAGTCCGACTGTGATTGTAGCGGCTATTACTGCACAGATTCAAAAAGCGAAATTACCCACTCATGTGGAAATTGATGCGAAAAAGTACGGTTTTGAGAGGGATTCTGTTATTTTACTTGAGCAGATTCGAACAATCGATAAGCAACGCTTAACGGACAAAATCACTCATTTGGATGAAGTGATGATGAGTCGTGTAGATGAAGCGTTACAAATTAGTTTAGGACTAATAGATTTTTAAATCGGCAGTTTAAGTTGCTCTCTTTACAGGGCAACTTTTTTTTATTATAGAGGAGGTTACGGTTGGATATGGAAATGGTAGATAATCGACAAGGGTTAATGAAAATGTTAGTGAAAGAATTAGGCTTTACAGAAAAGCAAGTTCGTCATGTTATTCAATTAACAGAAGAAGGTAACACAGTTCCATTTATCGCTCGTTACCGAAAAGAATGGACAGGGTCTCTTGATGAGGTGCAAATTCGTGCAATCTTAGAAAGATGGCAATATATGATGCAACTAGAAGATAGGAAAGAAGAGGTTCTTCGTCTTATTGGTGAAAAGGGTAAACTAACCGAAGAGTTGCGTCGTCATATTGTTGCTGCAACAAAACTTCAAGAAGTAGAAGACTTATATCGTCCATATAAAGAAAAAAGAAGAACGAAAGCTACAATTGCTAAAGAAAAGGGATTAGAACCGTTAGCTGAGTGGCTATTATTATATAAAAAAGAAAATCCAGCAGAGAAGGCTATGGAATTTGTTAATGCAGAAAAGGAAGTGGCGTCTGCAGAAGATGCGTTGCAAGGTGCGCAAGATATTATTGCGGAACTTGTTTCGGATAATGCGGCATATCGTAGTTGGATTCGCAATACTACTTTCCGAAAAGGGATTATGTCTTCATCTGTAAAAGATAAAGAAAAAGATGAAAAGAATATATATGAAATGTATTATGGCTATGAAGAACCGTTGCAAAAAGTAGTGCCGCATCGTGTACTAGCTATGAATCGTGGTGAAAAGGAAGACGTATTAAGAATTTCTGTTATCACGCCAATTGAAGAAATTCTTCAGTTTTTACATAAAAAAATGATTCTTGATGAAGCTTCTAAAAGTGCGCATTATGTACAATTAGCGATGGAAGATGGATATAAGCGATTAATTCAACCTTCAATAGAAAGAGAAATTCGTAAAGAATTAATGGAAACGGCCGAAGAACAAGCGATTCATATTTTCTCTGAGAATTTACGTAATTTATTATTACAACCTCCGATGAAAGGGAAAGTTGTGTTAGCGGTAGATCCAGCATATAGAACCGGTTGTAAATTAGCTGTAGTAGATGATACAGGAAAAGTTCTTCACATAGATGTTATTTATCCGCATCCGCCTGCTCGTAAATATGAGGATGCAAAAACGAAAATCATTTCAATTATAGATAAATATGAAGTTGAAATGATAGCGATTGGAAATGGTACAGCTTCGAGGGAAACGGAAGAATTTATAGTAGATGTATTACAAAATGTAGAGCGAGATGTATTTTACATTATTGTAAATGAAGCGGGTGCTAGTGTGTACTCAGCATCTGATGTAGCTCGCGAGGAGTTTCCGAATTTACAGGTTGAAGAAAGAAGTGCTGTTTCAATTGGGAGACGTCTACAAGATCCACTTGCAGAACTTGTGAAAATTGACCCTAAATCTGTTGGGGTGGGACAATATCAACATGATGTATCTCAAAAGAGATTAAATGAATCATTAACATTTGTAGTAGAGACAGCAGTTAACCGAGTTGGTGTTAATGTAAATACAGCTTCAGTTGCATTGTTGCAATATGTTTCGGGATTATCAAAAACAGTTGCGAAAAACATTGTAGCTAAGCGTGAGGAAGATGGGAAATTCACGAAGCGTACTGAATTAAAGAAAATCCCACGTTTAGGTGCAAAAACATATGAACAATGTATCGGGTTTTTACGTATATTAGAAGGAGCGAATCCGTTAGATCGCACAGGGATTCATCCAGAACAATATAAAAATGTTGAATTGCTATTGAAGAGCTTAGGGTTATCAAAGAATGATGTGGGGAAACCAAACTTGCAAAAGAGTTTCGAAGGAGTAGATATTTCTAAATTATCTCAAGAGACGGAGATTGGTGAGCCGACATTAGTTGATATTATGGATGCTTTAATTAGCCCGGAGCGAGATATGAGGGATGAGTTGCCAAAGCCACTTTTGAAAAAGGGGATTTTAAAATTAGAAGATTTAAAGCGTGGTATGGAATTAGAGGGAACGATCCGCAATGTTGTTGATTTCGGTGCCTTTGTTGATATTGGTGTGAAGCAAGATGGTTTAGTACATATTTCTAAACTAAGCAAACAATTTGTAAAGCATCCATTAGATATTGTATCCGTGGGACAAATTGTAAAGGTATGGGTAGATGATATTGATACGAAAAAAGGTCGTGTTGCATTATCAATGTTACCGATTGAATAGTAAGAAAAGAGAGCAGATGAAACTGCTCTCTTTTTATGAACTGGAAAGTTTAATTGATTATGAGCTTTGATGTATTTTACTATAATAAAACCAGCATTCATTTAGTAACTTGATTTGATACCGGTTTTTCTCGAAATATGCACGTTGCATTTGTTTCTTTAGCCACGTGGGCATAGGAATCCCTCCTTGTTTAATCCTGCTCTCAAAAAAAGTAGCTCCTTTTAGTTAAAGTAACTTTGATGAGAGGTTGGTGAGTGGATTTCTAGCAATGCTGCATTTTTAGAAATCACGCTTCTTGAATGAGGATGGGTATATGTACTATTTACTATATGTATAAGAAGGGAGAAAAGTGTGGAAATATTTTTTAGTTTAGGAGGAATGAGAATGGATGAGCAAGAAATTCAGCGGTTAGTGGAAGAGGTATCGTTACAATGCTTTGGAATGCCGTTTTTACATAAAGCGATGTTTAATAGTAGGTTACGTACAACTGGTGGGCGCTATCTATTGAAGACTCATAATATAGAATTGAATTATCGATATTACGAAGTATATGGAAAAGAAGAGTTAGTCGGGATTGTTAAACATGAACTTTGTCATTATCACTTACATATCACAGGAAAAGGGTATAAGCATCGAGATAGAGATTTTCGGGAGTTATTAAAGAAAGTAGGTGCACCACGTTTTTGTAAACGAATGATTAGTGAGGAGGAAACGAGAGTTTCTATGTATGAATGTATGGGGTGTTCTTTTCAATATGTAAGAAGACGTCAAATAAATACACAAAGATATGTATGTGGAAAGTGTAAAGGACAACTAAAACTGGTAGTGAAAACATCTTGACAGTGAAAACGCAATCCAGTATATTATAAACATGTCACGTTTGCGCAAGGTGTTGTGAAAAAACTTCTTGACTTACGATGAGAATTTTTATAAGATACAAATTGTCTTCATTATTCCGCAGTAGCTCAGTGGTAGAGCTATCGGCTGTTAACCGATCGGTCGTA